>SEDW01000667.1 GCA_004193325.1 Pseudomonadota bacterium
AAGGAAGCGAGACTCATGTGAAGCGATTGTTGAAACCAGTGTTTGTTGAACATCGCGGCGACCGGATCGACGTTTTGCGCGGCACCATTCACCCAATCAAATCCGGCAGGCGTATTCATCCAGGAGTTCGCGCTCACCACAAAGATTCCGGATGCCAATCCCGAAACACCGACCATCACTCCCGAAAACCAATGCCACCAGCGGGGGATTTTATCCCAGCCATAGAGAAAAATGCCGATCGCAATCGCTTCCAGAAAAAACGCGGTGCCTTCCCAGGAAAAAGGCATCCCGATAATGGAGCCGGCGTGTTTCATAAACCCTGGCCAGAGAAGACCGAGTTCGAAGGACAAAACTGTTCCGGATACGGCGCCGGTTGCAAAGAGAATAGCGACGCCTTTTGACCACATCTTGGTAAGAGAAAGATAAGATTTGTGACCTGTCCGCAGATAAAGAAAATGCGAAGTGGCCATGAAGAAAGGCATCACCATGCCGATAGCGGCAAAGATAATGTGAAAACCGAGCGAGAAAGCCATCGTCGACCGGGCCGCTAGAAGTCCATCCGAAAATATGCCCATCGACTCTCCAGTTGCTCGTATCAAGGGTTTCAGAAGCCTTTGCAGCCGCCCTGGCCGAAAGCCCTGCCCCATCTTAACCAAAAGACCCTCGCGGAAACTATCCACAAGATCGTACACTCAAAGTGGGCCTACCCTTGGGTAGCCCGAGGCAGTTTGACCGAAAAGGCAAGCGATAGGCAACAACTCTAAATCGTAATAAAATATGTTCGTGGAGGAAGAGTCGATGCGAAATTTATGGAAAGCTTTTGTATGCAGCGCTTTGCTGCTCCTCGCTCAGGGCTGTGCCCACTACAGCGAAACCCTCAAATCGGAATTAAGCCCATGGGTTGGGCAACACCCCGATCGATTGGTAGAGCAATGGGGCGCACCAAATAGTTTCTACGCTATGGAAAATGGCGTCAAAGTTCTGAGTTACTTCAGTGATCGTCAGGTCACCCGTTCGAGTGGAATTGGTTATTCTGCCTGGCGCTGGGGCAATTACAGCTATTCGGAAACCTGCAAAATCAATTTCTTCACCGATCCCTCGCAGAAGAAAATTGACCGCTACTCAACGAGCGGAACGGATTCGTCTTGTGTGGAAGTGATTCGCGATATTCCTAAAAGCCCAAAATGAACTGAGGTCTTCCCCTATGGATTTTCGTTATCTCAAAGCATTTGTGGCTTCGGTTGAGCAGGGCAGTTTTTCCAAGGCAGCGGATGAGCTGAACATTGCTCAGTCCGCTGTGAGCCGGCAGGTAAAGCTCCTCGAGGAGTCGGTCGATGATGAACTTCTGATTCGGTCCACCAAACACCTGACGCTCACTCCCAAGGGCAAAAAACTCTACGATGCTCTCAAACACTTCGAAGCGGAAACGACGAGCCTGCTTAAAGATGACGAGCGGACGAACATTCGGATTGGAATCCCACACGGGCTTCTCGAGAGCTGGTTTCAAGGCCTTTTGGGCGAATACTATAAGACCAATGATTCAAACCTGACGATTACCGTCGGAGGGCTCCAGGAGCTCAGAGAGGGAGTGGAAGCGGGTCGCTTCGATCTGATTTTTACGCCCTTTGAAATCGATAGCGAGCTGATCAGTTCGCAGGCGGTGCTCGATGAGCACCTCGCCATCGTTTCGAGGGATCCGATCAATCCCGAGGCTCTGTTGAACTATCGCTGGATCTGTTACGGACCTGAGGATCTTCTCCTGAAGATTCACCGAAAGACTCCCAAGCGCATCGTGCAGGTCAACTCCATCACAGCGATGATCAAACTCGTCAAACAGGGCATCGGTATTGCCGTGCTCCCCGATCACATGACCTTAGATCACAAAGAGCTGAGGAGCTATAAAAAGGATACGCTGCCGAGACAAACGATCTTTGCCTCACATCTGCGTTATAGAAAAGCTCCTGAGTCGCTGAAAGCGCTTCTGAACCTTCTGCCCAATCCAAATCCTGACTCAGAGTCGAAGGACTAGCGTCAGCTGCGTTTGCTAAGGCGAAGGATAGAGATCTTTTGTTCTTTGTATCCCGCACCGATCATGAACTCTTCAATACCCTCTTTATCGAGGGTACAGTTTTCTTCGACTTGAGAATCGAGAACAAAGCCCTTGGACAATTCTTCCAAAGCTTTGGAGAAGCGAAAACGTTTGGGATCAGCAAGGATAAGTTTGCCCTCCGTTTTGAGAAGTTTTGCGGCGAAAGGCGGAAGATTAGCCAGATGGCTGTCATCATAAAAAACATCCGCACCGACTACCAAATCCGCTTTGCCAAGGAGTTTCGCTGGTGGTTCCTGCCGCCAGTCGATCTTCTGAAATTCGACTCTATCGGAGACTCCCCAGCTCTCGGCGTTGGCGAGGACATAAGGCGCAAGATTTTCTTCG
>SEDW01000668.1 GCA_004193325.1 Pseudomonadota bacterium
GATCACAATCGCTGACAACTGGGGACAGGAGCTCTTCGAAAAGATCCGTCTTCCGGAAACCGAGGCCGCTGCTTTCAAGGTCGATCTCGGTCTTCTGCGCAGCAGTCACAACACGATCAAAGGCAGTCACGAGTGTTTGAATATGCTCGTGGCCCACGAACTGCAAAAGACCATGATGGTGCCGACGCCGCTCGATCTTCTCGAAGGTTATCGCCTTCGCCAGACCCTCCTCACAGGCAGCGAACCGAAGCGCAGCACTCGGACCTTTCTGCTCGATTGGGGCCGCGATCCCAAGGGTCCAAAACTCGCCGCGCAGGTGATCAGCAGCGAATCGGTGCTCGGCAGTCCGATGAAACCAAGAGGTCCAATGACCTTTGAAATCAAGAGCACAGAAAATCGTATCGAGCTGCCTGAAGACTTTAAGCAGGCACTCAATGATTTTAGAAGCCAGCTCCTCACAGAGGACAAACCACAAGTCGCCAAAGTCTATGGAGCCTGGGTCTATCTCGATCGGGGCCGAGCCTGGGGCCTCGATATGAATGATCGCCTCTATTTCGAAGAGGGCTCACGCTTTGTCAAAGGTCATGTGGTTGGCTTTTTCGGCTCGGGTTTAAATCTCAAATCGCCCCGTGGATTCCCCATACAGGAGGGTGCGATTGTCTTCATCCGTAAGGGTCAGCGCGAAGTTAAAGTAGGCGATACCTTCGGCTTTGATCCGACCTCCTACCCCACTCCTTTTCCTCCTGTGCGCCAGCCCTCGAAAGCTCAGTTATAGCCGCTTAAAGTTGAAAATCATCCTGAGTGACGACGTCCAGATCCTCAAGCTTTGAAAAGGCCCAGTGCGATTTATCAAGGAGCTGCGAGGCGCGGATGTTCTGCTGCGCTTTAATCAGGCTCGGACCAAGCTGTGGATTCTCCACGCCTAAGTCTTTGATCATTTTCTTGATCCGGGACCTTTGCATATTGCCATTCGAACCACAGAGATTGCAGGGAATGATGGGCACCAAAAGTTCATCCGAGGCAATCTTGATATCGTCTTCCTGCACATAGACGAGTGGTCGAATCACCATATTTCGCCCATCATCTGAGCGAAGCTTCGGCGGCATGCTCGCGATGCGCCCGTTAAAGAAGAGATTCATGAGGAGCGTTGTATTCAAATCGTCCCGATGATGCCCTAGTGCGATCTTCTCGTAGCCCATTTTCGCAGCATAATTATAGAGAATTCCTCGTCTCAGACGGGAGCAGAGACCGCAGTAGGATTTACCTTCTTCGGTCTTATCCAAAACGATGGAATAGGTATCCTCTTCCAGCACCTTGAGTTCATAGCCCTGCTTCAAGACCCAAGCCTTGAAAGCATCGACAGCAAAACCCGGTTGTTTCTGATCGAGGCTGAGTCTTTGCCGCCCGATACGGCGACCATCACCCGATCATTGGCTTTAATCAAATCGTATTCACTGATCGCAGCTACCGTCTGGCGACGAATTTTGTCCAAAGACATGACGGCTCTCCCCATTAGCAAGGCTGCCTTAGTATCATGTCTTCACCAGCGACTGCAATCAGACCGAAGTTCTGGCCTTCTCAAAAGCCCGAATTTGCTGAGCAAGAAATTCCAAACGCTGATCGATGGTCAAACTTGGCGGCGTCGGCTGGACCTTGATTCCCATCAAAAGTCCTGGCACCCGATTGAGTTGACGAATGGCTTCGACCACCCGTTCGGGGGTTAGCAATCCCTTGACCGGTTCCCAGGGCTCTCCGCTGCCGAGCATGAGAGGCACATGACTGTCCTGCCAGGAGCCATAGATCGGATCATCGAGGCTCGTGCCCGAGAAGAAAAAGGCGCCGAGCTGCTCGCGACTCATTTCAATGTGACTGAGAGCTGCTGATGGATCACGTTCCTCCAGAACGGAACGGCCCCAGTTGAGCGAAAGTTTTACATTGAGGTCACGCAAGACACCAAGCTCTTCTTTGAGCGGCAGAAAGCCCTTGATGCTTCCGCCTTCCGCCCGCCAGCTGTCGCAGTGCTCGATGAGGAGCTGCGCGCCTTGCCAGTCCCAGCTTTCAAGCTCTTCGAGCGATGCATAGAGATATTGTGCCTCGGCAAAAGGTCTTGTTGGTGCGGAATGCAGTTCAATGGCTCGAACCGCAGCCCGTCCACAACGATTGTTGATCTCATGCACACGTCGATGCAAAACCGCCATGCGGCTCATCGCAGCCCGCCTTCCTTCGGCGGAAGTGGAGGCAATGCCAAACTCGGGCTGCTTCGATAGACTCTGCATCGTTCCCGGAAGAAGCGTGATGATATAGTCCCAGTGCTTTGGCAGCGTTCTGAGAAACTTGTCGCTATTGGTCTCACTCAGATCGCTGTAAAACGGCAATTCCAGGCCCGCGATGTGCGGCAACTCCTCAAGCCCACGCATATAGTAAGCATCATTCTCTTTGTTTTTGTCAGCAAACGACGCGTATCCAGCATAGGCACCAAGGAACCAGGGATTCATTAACGACTCCGCTTCTTAGGTGCGCCTTCGGCATTGGCCGCTTCGCATAGGGCTTCACTCGAGCTAAAAACCTGTTTCTTGGCACATACGGTGGTCTTGAGGGTATTGAGGGCTTCACAGTGGTTGTTGCCTTTGGCGACAACTTCACCGAGGCGACAGACCTGAGGCTTGAATTCGCGAGTGCAGGGCTTCTTCTGAACCGCACATTCGTCGGTCTCGACGGTCACTGCGGATTTCGTTTCGCATTTAACCTGCTCTTCCACAT
Source organism: Pseudomonadota bacterium (assembly GCA_004193325.1). GTDB lineage: Bacteria > Bdellovibrionota_B > Oligoflexia > Oligoflexales > Oligoflexaceae > Oligoflexus. Next base: position 2,761 of record SEDW01000668.1, read on the forward strand.
AGGGAAGTTTCTTCTCACAAGCGTAAGCCTTGGCGAGCTTTTTCGCTTCGCAAGGATTACTGCCTTTAAATTCCTGCTGTCCCATTGTGCAGCTGCTTGGCAGATATTCGCGCGTACAAATCATTTGACTTACTTCAGCACAGGAACTGTCTACCGAGGGGGTCTCAACCGTTGCGTCCGAGGTCTTCGAATCATGCGAGCAAGCTGTCAAACCCAAACTGGTCAAGAGAAACAGAGCCTGTAGCCAAGTCTTCATCGTTTTCTCCACAAGAGCATGATGGGAGCAAAGTCTCTCATTCCTGCTGATATAAATAGCAAATGATCGAGGAGCAGTCGATTGCTCCTTAACCATTAGGCCGAATTTTGAGATTTTTTCAAGGCTTGTTCTTGCAGGAAATGAATTAGATGCGAAGCGGAGGGGGCTGCCTGGGACTACGAAGCCTTCCGCCGTTTGCTTTCAAGACGCTTGGCTTTCTCGAGCTGATAATTTCGCTCGATGAGCATCAATTTCATCTCTTCGTAGATACGAACATGCACGAAGTGAATCAGACTCGTACCGGTAAAGGCCAGCATTGGCAATGCCCACGGGCACCAGATCGATCCGTAGACGAAGAGCAACACGACAAAGGTTGTGTAGATGAGCCAGACGGCAATGAGCGCGACGAGGTAGCGGCGAATGGAAAGGTTAATACCCACCACGATCCCGATGATGCCGAAGACGACGATGAGGAGACCATCGGTTTCCCACTTCGTGAGCCAGGTTCCATCGAGAATGTCTGAGACCATGGAGGCAATGATCATACCTCCGGGGATATCGCCGAAAGGTCCTCCCTCGTGAAAGTCGGTGTTACCCGTGGCAAACGCGAAAAGAAT
>SEDW01000669.1 GCA_004193325.1 Pseudomonadota bacterium
CCATTCCTCTTAACGATGCGAGTGGAGTGGCAGTCTGTAACGCAGGCAGTGGCTACGGTCAAAGCACTGTGGGTCGGATTATTGATATTACAAGTGATGGAACCTGGGCTATTTGCGTGCGACTCACCGATGCTGCAGGTAATACAACCTATGGAAAATCAGACGCGATCGTCCGCGATATCATCGCCCCCACTGTGGGCTACGTGGCGACGGAGACCTTTGATACCAGCCCACCTCTCTCAGGCACTGTGAGTGACACGACTGCCACCGTCTCTGTCGTTGTGAATGGTTCGACCTACGCGGCCACGAATAATGGCAGCGGGACTTGGAGCGTGGCTGATAACGTAATCTCGGCTTTGCCCTACGGTTATCTTGATGTTACGGCGAATGCCGTGGACTTGGCTGGAAATACCGGCACTCGAATCGTGCGCAACGGTTTGAATATCAAATCAGAGGCTTTCGTGAGCCAATGGAAAACGGATAACGCGGGATCATCCGGCCCGAATCAAATCACATTGCCACTTCGGGCCAGTGGTTCTTACAACTTTCAGATCAATTGGGGTGATGCGCCTTTAGCCGTAACAGAGACTATTACTGCCTACAACGCACCAGCAGTAACACACACCTACTCCGCTCCGGGAACGTACACGGTAACGATCACAGCGCTGAGCTCCGTCCCAACAGCGAAGATTCAAGGATGGGCCTTCTTTAACGGGGGCGACAGGCTTAAATTGCTCAATATCTCAATGTGGGGTCCTCTTCGCCTCGGTAACGATGAACAGTATTTCAACGGGGCGGAAAACCTGACAATCACGGCCAGTGATGCTCTTGATCTCACAGGCACCACTAACATGTACAATGCGTTCATGAACTGTAAGTCGATCACTACCATCCCTAATATCGGTCGCTGGAAAACACATTCAATTCTGATTACGTCTGGGATGTTCCGATTTGCAAGCCTCTTCAACGATGACATCAGCCAGTGGACGACGAGCTCGATTACGGATATGAGCGGTATGTTTCAAGGGGCTGCGGATTTTAATGCTGATATCAGTCAATGGGATGTAAGCCACGCAACTAATCTGAGCGGCATGTTTTTAGGAGCCTTGGCTTTTAACCAAAATCTTGACCTCTGGAACGTTTCTTCTGCGACGAATATGAGCGCGATGTTTAACAGAGCAGAAGCCTTTAACCAGCAGTTAAAAAACTGGAACGTAAGCCATGTGACAGATTTCCGTCAGATGTTTCAAGGCACCAAACTTTTTAACGGCGATATTAAAAATTGGGATACATCGGCCGCATTACTTATGGGCTCAATGTTTCGAGATACCTATCTCTTCAATCAGGATATCACCGGGTGGGAAACCGGGAATGTCAGTGATATGTCAAGCATGTTTGCCGACTCCAAAGTCTTTAATCAAGATATCGGCGTTTGGGATGTTTCAAAGGTAACCAACTTCTCTGGCATGTTCGAGCTAGCGCTGGCCTTTAACAAAGATATTTCGGGATGGAACACTGGACTCGCGACCCAGATGAATATGATGTTTCAAAATAACCCGATTTTTAATCAAGACATTGGCTTATGGAACACTGCTAACGTTACAAACATGGCCAACATGTTCAACGGTGCGACAGCTTTCAATCAAAACGTTGCAAGCTGGAATGTAAGCAAAGTCACCAATTTCAGTCTGATGTTTCGAAATTCTATTTTCAATCAGAGTCTGGTGGGGTGGAATACGTCGTCCGCGACGAATATGCGGGAGATGTTTGCTTTTAATCGGGTGTATAATTCACCCCTTAACGATGATGGGAACAACCTCAAATGGGATGTTTCGAAGGTCACTGACATGACTGAGATGTTTAGCGGAGCCACCGTTTTCAATCAGTCGCTCAATTCCTGGAATGTTAGTGCTGTGACTAAGTTTAGCGGCATGTTCGAGAACGCGACCCTTTTCAATCAGCCGCTGAACAACTGGAATGTGCAGTCCGCGACAGATATGGCTTCAATGTTCGCTGAGGCTCGCGCGTTCGACCAGAACATATCAGTGTGGGTTCCCACGGCTGTGCAAAATTACGATCGCATGTTCCGCAACGCTGTTAAATTCAACCAAGATATTTCAACTTGGAACGTAACAGCAGCGACCAACATGGGGGACATGTTCTCAGGAGCATTGCTCTTCAATCAGAATATAGGCAGCTGGAATATCGTAAACGTCACGAACATGAACGGAATGTTCTATGCTGTCACACTTTCCGTCGCGAATTACAACGCTCTCCTCACAGGTTGGGCTGCCTTGAATGTCCGCTCCGGAGTGAACTTTCATGGCGGTAATAGTAAGTATTCAGCCGGCTCTGCAGCAGCTACCGCGCGTGTTACGACTTTGCCAGGCAAGGGTTGGACTATCACGGATGGCGGCTCTATCTGATTTT
>SEDW01000670.1 GCA_004193325.1 Pseudomonadota bacterium
TACGGTGAGCGCGGAGCGGGCGGAGTTATTCCTCCTAACGCAACTTTGCTCTTCGACGTTGAACTCCTCGGCGTTAAATAAGCAAAATAGAAAAGCCCCGATCTCTCGGGGCTTTTTTTTGGCCGAAAATTCTAGTGTTTGCGGTTGGCGATAGCTTCGACCCATTTTTTTGAAGCTGTAAGAATCTCAGCTTCGCTCAGGTTGAGATCGGGAATACCAAGCCCGGGACAAAAGCCCTTCATCTCTTTCAGTTTGCCGAGAGGAACATCTGCCGAGAGGCGGTGAATCGCTTCCTCTATGTGCAACGTGCCCCGATTTGTCTTCGAAAAACAATCCCGACAGCGTTCGAGTGCCGATACGATATCTTCGCGGGTGTAGCCGTATTCGTTATGTAGCTGACGACTGATGGGCCATATCATGCTTTGATCGACCATGCCCCAAGCGTGGAAGTGGAGAATGACTTCGAAGAAGTGATCGAAGGGAAGGACGAGTTCTGTCAGAGGCGGAGCGTCCACCAATTCATAGCGCGGCGCTTTGCGGATTAGAATTCCAGCTACGGAGAGATCGTCGAGATCCAGCTGGAGATAAGGCTCGAGCGTTGGCAGAACCTCATCGTTTACACCGCCGAGACTCAAGTATTCCCTGTAAGCAGGTAAAGAGAGCTTTTTCTCGACGAAGAGTTTGACGCCTAGATAGATGAAAGCATCGAGTTCGGCATTGTCGCCGATCAGGATAAACTGCGAGTTTTTCGCGGCGCGACTCATCTGCTTTAAAATCGTCGCGGTTTTATAGGCCGCGTGTTGTTTCAGGAAACGAAGCTTTCGCGTCTTGATGTTATAGGCCTGGTTTTTAAAGGTATCGCTCGACCAGTCCAGGCCGTCCATCGCGAGCTTCGAACGAATGACCTTTCGTAGCTGCGGAGGCGAGGCCGAGACAAAATGTAGGGAGTTGGGTTGCATGTTGGATTGATCGCTCGTGAAGTTGCCCCATCGTCCGGCGAGCAAAGCGATCGGCGCGCCCGTGACGGTTTGCTTTTGTTCGGCATTCTCGAAAGCGATTTTGAGCATCGCCATCGGTGTTTCGAATTTGGTCTCGATGTAAGTTTTATCGATGTCGCAAATGATCTGGATCGAACTGTAGGGTTCGTGAATGAGGATCTCAGTGCTGATCAATTCATCGAGGCGATAGCGGGCTTCGCTGGTCGATTCGCTCATATTCACTCCCATCTGAAGGATTTCTCTACCAGATTACACGAAAACTCTCCCGGGCCCACAACTTTGCCTCAGAAATTTCAAGGCTTGGTTTTTCTTAAGCAGCTAATTCCACTTGTATAAAAAATATAATTTTTTATTTTCTTTAGTCTCCCCGGCTCTCCGTCGATAGAAAGTTGGGATCCTATTCCCACTTAGAGGAAGACTCATGCACAAGCTTTTGATTGCGAGCCTCGCACTGGCTCTGAATTCCTGCGGCCAAAATACGGGACCTGGTGTCCCCGAGCCACTCAATTCGTCGAACGCGGATGGGAGCCCAGAGGAAATGTATAAGAGCGGTAAGACGACCGACAGTCTCGGTTCGGACCGCGAAGCCAATCCACAGTCCAATACCACTGTGGGATCCAGCTCGGGAGAATTGCCCTCGGCGGATGGCAATACGCCGAAGACCACTACTCCAAGCACACCTACGGTTCCCACGACTCCTACGGAGCCTGTACCGGACGTTATCAATAAGACCATTACACTCAAAAACACCGAGGATCGCGGCACTTGGGAAGGCTGGGGCACGAGCCTCGCCGGTTGGGCAAATGGCATTGGCCGCAGCGTCTACGAAGGGGTCTACGCCGACGCAATTTTTTCGGCAAAAGACGTGAAAATTCTTGATAAGACCTATCCTGGGCTCGACCTCAACATCGTTCGCTATCAAGTCGGTGGCGGCGGTCAGAAAGATGACTTTGCAGCGATCGTTGAAACTGCGGACAAGGTTCCGTCTAATGAGAACGCCCACGATGGCTTTGAACCCTACCGTGATCTCGATGGTTTCTGGAAGGACAACGTCAGCAGTGATGTGACGAGCACAAGCTGGGACTTTGGCCGGGATCAAAACCAACGATCGATGCTTGAATTGGCTAAGAATCGTGGCGCTGACACCTTTGAATTTTTCTCGGCAGCCCCTATGTGGTGGATGACCGATGAGAAGAGTGCATCGGGCGGCGTGCTCTCGGCCGACGCTGGATCGAACTATATGCTCTACCTTGCAGCCGTTGCCAAATATGCCCGCAGTAACTGGGGTATTCCCGTTCGTTCCATCGCGCCCTTCAATGAGCCAAGCTCAGGCAAATGGCGTTTCCCTGTCCTCCAGCAAGGCCTTAATCTCTCATTCGATGATCAGGTATCCCTCATGGGCCAGCTCAAGGTTCAATTGAACGAGCAGGC
>SEDW01000055.1:0-15633 GCA_004193325.1 Pseudomonadota bacterium
TGAAAGGCTCCAGCGTTGACCGAGAAGCAATCATCAAACTTCAGATCCTTCCAGGCCTCTCTCGCGATCGTCCTTGATTCCAGAGCGCGGCGATAGCTGTCGCTATCGAGGCGACAGATACCGCCGAGCGATCTTGTCTCTACTCCGTCATCGGTCGTGGAACGCTGACTCACGAAGCGCGTGAGCAGACCTTTGATATCCCCTGAGCTGAAAGCAATGTCGCCACCGTTATCGGCTTTGATTTTGACCGGCGAAGGTTCGGCAAAAAGAAGCGAGGCCGCTGCCCAGTCCTGCTCAAGACTGCGCAAGGGATCGACAGGCTTATTCGCATCGCCGCGAGTGCGAACCCTCTCGGAAGCTGTGAGCTCCCATTGCTTGTGACCAAGCAGCAGGTCGTACTTTTCGATCGAGGAAAGTTTCGTCGTGTCCTTGATCTCAGCTGCTGAGTCGAGGCGATATTCTGTGGCGTTATTCTTGGCGAGATAGCGTTTAGCTAGACCTGAGCTTTCGCTCGTGTAGATAACGTTCGACCAGGGCGCTGGCTGCAGAGCACCCGAGAGCGGCAGCGTTCCGAACGAGCGAATGTATTCGTTCTTGTCGGAAACTTCCTGAGCCGCTTTCCATTTGGAATCGAGGAGATTGAACCAGATCTCCCTGAGCTCAGAACTATTTGATCGCGTCTTGCACGAGGGCAGGACGGCGAAGGGGAGAAGGATGAGGAGGGACCATGTTATGAAGCAGCGAATGCGCATGAAATGCAGCTCCTCTAGGCCTGAATCGGCAGCTCACACATTATCTATCCTTAAATTGTGCCAAACTTGGGAGAAAAACGCCAATGCGACGCCAATTTAACACATCAAAAAGACCGTTCTTTTTTCTTTGATCCATACAAATATATGGTACAATCATTTTATCGTCTCCTGCCTCTCTCCCCATAGATAATGCTTCGTATTAATTAAGCATTTCCTCCCATACAGCTCGATCCCGAGAGCTTATCCTCCAAAGCCGCCAGCCCTTTGCTTCGGGAGCAAAGGGCCACCTGCCTCTCTCCCTTCCTCGTTTTGACAATAATCGCCCATAAAGCTAAGTTTCAGCCTCATGATCAAGTTCGTGGGGTAGGAAGAGTGAAATTTGTGGCGGGACAAGAGATTACTGAGTATCACGCGCACGTTTATTTTCAGGAGAGCACCAAGGCCTCGGCCGAAGCCCTTCATGCAAAATTGAGTGAACTCTTCGCTGGCAGCATCCATCAGTACAGTATCGCTTACGGTCCGCGGGGACCTCACGTTCAAAATATGTTTGGCCTCGATATTCCCAAAGCCTTCATTGAACCTGTTCTCGCTTTTCTCATTCTCAATCATGGTCCGCATTCGATTCTCATCCATCCCGTCAGCGGCAATGAGCTTCTCGATCACACCCACCACGCGCTCTGGCTCGGCGAAAAACAGGCTTTAAATCTTGGCGTTCTGGTCTAAAAAAAAGGGCAGCTACCTCTCGGTTGCTGCTCCCCCATTAGCACGGCATAAATTCATCATCAGAAAACAAATGACTTTGTCTTCGTGTCCCCCAGGCCTCTAGTCCAAACCAGCAGTCCCAGGACACATACTCTATCTCGGCCGTTTTTGGTTGAAGCTAAATATTTTTTTAATAAGCCCGCCCGTCGCCGAAAATCGAATTTTCACACTGAAAAAGACATGAATTTTGGGGGATTGGAATTCTTACCGCTCGTCAGGGTTGGCTTCCCGCCTCGAATTAAATCTTTTGGAAAGCCTCTCGGAATTAAGTTTTAGGGGCAAGGGGGAGAGTAGCCATCGATCGCGAGACCGGTGACTGCAAATTCGTTAGGGACGTTGCCGACGAAGACAAAGCCTCTCGCCTGTTTCACAGCCATCGCGAGAGGATAGGCAGGCTTGCCGAGTGAATCAAGAGTCGTCCAGGAAGCCTCCTTAAAATCGACTGTCAGGCTTTTCGAAACGCCTGCAGTTGAGGGGATTTTTACAAGGTATTTGTCACCACCGCTCCAGGCGAAGGAAGGGCGTAGCTGAAGATAAAGATCAGCTGTTGCGCTGTAGGTAAGCGTAAAGCCCTTCGAGGCGGACAGATCCACTTCTGCTTCGTAGGTGTTTTTCAGCCACGTGGGAAGTACGTGCCACTCGTTGCCGATGAATTTTACCTTCGCCACGTTTTTGCCATTTTCTTTGACAACGATCGTTCCCGAGGATGGAATCATCTGTCCTTCGGAAGTGGCAATCCACTGATAAATGCGGCCTACCGATAGCTTGCTTGTGCACTCTTCAACAGTCGGAACGTTCGGTGTTTCGATCGGCGGCACAGGCGTGACGACTGGAGGTGTAACAACCACGACAGGTGGAGTGACAACCGGCGTTTCGTTGCCCGTCTTCATTTCTTCCGTCGGCTTGGTTTCTTCCTCAGGGATTTTTTCGCTTGGGGTCGGTCCTTCCTTTTCAGAAACTACCGGCTCCTGGTTTTGCGACTCATCATCTTTGGTGTAGACGTTGAATAATTTGGTCGGTGGTTTGTTGCAGCTCGTGAGCATGACGATAAAGGCAGACAGTATGATCTGCCTCTTGTGGGCTTGGAACGGGAGACTGCAAAAGATCATGTCTTTACTCCGATAGGGAGGCGCTGGGGCCATCTCTTTATCGGCAAAGAAGATGTAGATATTGAGTCAGGATCATGGGGAACGAATCGGATCGAATTAAGTCTATAAAATCGATGGCTAGGAAATATTACCCGTCGAGTAATAATTCTGCTCTATTGAGCCTTATTGGTCAAAATCAAGCAAAAGTTCTGATCGGGCACCAGTTTTTCCAGACATTTTCGTACATCTTCGGGTTCTGAAAAGTAGAGTGCCTGATTCCGAATCAAGCGATTGGAAGTGGGAACAGACATTTCGTCGCTATATAGAGGAGCGCTCTCGATGCGAGGCTCGCTACGCAAAGCCTTGTCGGCCAAAAATCTTGGATTGAATTTAAGTATCGCAGAACCAGTCAAAGGGTTCAGGGTGCTGATCATAATGACCTCCATCGGCAAATCACCTTTGTCTATGTGCAAAGATGAGGCCACAGATGTAGGCCCATGCGAATTTTTTTATGCCCACCCCCAGATCAGGCCAATCTGTTGTGGAGTGAGAGAAGAGTCAGTTCAGGGCTTGTTCCAAGGCGCAGCGGCGGCCCCCAACTCCCCGTTCCAGCACTCACATAGACCCACATTGGACCTTCCTGAGAAAGACCTGCGTAATGTGGGGCATGAATCATTTTCGTGATCCAGGTCCAGGGGATGAATTGTCCTGCATGTGTGTGACCGGATACCTGCAGGTGAAATCCTGCACGTGCCGCTTCCTGAGCGAGTTTGGGATTGTGAGCCAAAAGGATTCGAAAGAGCGATTCACTGGAGGCCAGATCGCCTCGTGCCAGTGCCGGATCCGGTTTCAGTTCTTTCGAAAAGGCTTTGACCGCAGGATCCAATACCCCAGCCAACATAAACTCAAGTCCAGCATGCTCGAGGCGCACGTGACTGTTGAGCAGCACCTTGATACCAAGCGCTCGAAATTCTTCCACCCAAGCGTCGGCTCCCGAATAATAATCATGATTGCCGAGGATGAGATAAACGCCAAGCTTTGCCTTTAGATTGGCGAGAGCCGCTGTGTGTTCCTTCAGATCACGGATGCTCCCGTCGACGATGTCGCCTGTCAGGACTATGAGATCGGCTTCGAGCGCATTGCTTTGCGCCACGACCTTCTCCACATACTTTTTATGAATTGTCGGGCCTACATGGAGATCGCTGATCTGAACGATACGAAGATTATTCAGAGCTAAGGGCAAAGTCTCTAGGTCTATGCGAACTTCTCTCAAGCTAGGGCCGCGCGTGGCTCGCCAAAAGCCGATACCGAGGGCCAGGATGGAAAGTGCATAAGTGAGCGGCGGCGTGTAGACGTCGACTCGAAGAGCAAGATCTTTCTGACCCGAGAGTCCAAGACCTAACGAGAGGAGATTGAGAGGAATGAGTGCAAAGAAAAGAAAGTTGAGCCAGCCCATGCTGAGGTAAGCGCAGATTTGGAAGATATGAGTGCCTTCGCCGCTCTCAGCGCGATCGCCAGACCAGACGATGATGGGTACAAGCCAGACGGCTATGAAGGGCAGAGCTAAAAGAATCTGGGCAAAGAGATTATTCGTAAGTTGATGCGCAGCATAAGAATAGCAAGCGATGATGATGAAGGTGAAGATGAAGACAAAGGGATTAAGAAAGCGGCGCATGGCATGTTTCCGAGCGGTTTAAGATAGGAGGAGCATAACAGATTTCAAAAGAAAGGGCTGCGTTGCCGCAAAAAACCGAAGGCCTTGGCTCTCCCGTTAGGGAAAACCAAGGCCTTACTCATATCAACATTCAAATCTTTAGATTAGTGCGGGAGGTGACGTGTTCCGCCCGAACGAGAAGCGACCCAGAGGAGAACAACTGCAAAGACAGTCGAGAGAACCCATCCTGGCCAAGCATTCGCAGAGAATGCGTTGCCGGCAGATGCGCCGCCGCTAAAGAGCCAGGATACCAGACCACCGAGAAGAGCGCCGGCAATGCCGAGGCCTGTGGTTTTCAAAAAGCCCATGGATTGACGACCAGGCATGATAGCGCGTGCAATCAAACCAACGATAAAACCAATCACGATCCAAGAAATAATAGTTCCTATCATGACAACTCTCTCCTCATGTGTTTTCTCTACTGACTCTGCCTTGATCCACTCTGTTTGAGGGATCGCCTGACTCAGATCGGAGTATGGATGAGTTGTTTGACGGAGGGTAAGTTAAAAATCGGAAAAATACTCTCCGCTCGCGTGGTCTTTGCCAGAAAGCCATGTGTTATTAGATAATTGGGGAAACGTTTAGAAAAAAAGAGGGAAGTTTTGGGATGCTAAAACTTCTGTCCGAAGACTTTAATTTGCTAAATTCTTGAACGTAACAAGAGAGGGAGTATCTCATGCATTCGTCACGTGAAGAGGAAAGCTTTGTACTCAGTGAAGCGTGTAGTTCGAAGCTTGTTCATGAAGATCTTCGGCATCAGGAACAGGACTGCCTGAGCTTTAACGGCGAAGGACTTTTACCAGGTCTGACCAAAGCATTTCGTGCAAGCAAGATCGTAAATCATCCCGTTGCCACGACTTGATTCCAGTCCTTCATACAAAAATCCTGCACTTCACATGGGAGTGCAGGATTTTTTTGTCCGAATTTATTTCTTGTCGAGTTGTTCTCTGACGCTTTTGACTAGGACTTCGTCTTCAGCGGTAATGTCGGGAGCAAAGCGTCCCACAACCTTTCCAGACCGATCCACCAGGAATTTTTCGAAGTTCCAGAGAACATCTTTCGGACTCTTCCTGCCAAGGCCTTTTTCAGTGAGGCGGCTCTCGAGATCGCCACCTGCTTTTTTGGTCGCTTCGGGAGCGCTGTCGGTCAGGTACTTATAGAGCGGATGTTGGCCTTCACCTTTGACGACAACTTTTTCGAACATGGGAAACTGAACGCCGAAGGTGCCGCGACAGAATTCAGCGATTTCGCTGTTGCTGCCTGGTTCCTGACCGGCAAATTCGTTAGCGGGAAAACCGACGACGGTAAGACCTTTACTCTTGTAGGTCTCATAGAGTTTCTCAAGGCCTTCGTACTGAGGCGTGAGTCCACATTTGGAAGCGACGTTGACCACGAGCAGGACCTGACCTTTAAAGTCACCAAGGCTTGCTGCTTTGCCGTCGATACGTTTCAGGGGAAAGTCATAAACTTGAGCGGACATGTTAGCTTCCTTTATTGGCAAGAACCGAGATACGGGCCTGATGATATGCTTTAAGTCCCAAAAGAAAAATGCGCCTTTGGGGCGCATTCTCTTCTGATATTAGAATTTTCTCTCAATCTCAATTCACTCGTTCACAGTTCCGTAGAGTGGGCCCAGGCTATCGATCTCATCACCATTGGTACCGAACCATCCCACGAGCTGCATGCCGCTGGGAGCTTTCTGCACGACACTGTCACTGGTCCAGGTTCCACCTTGAAGGACGCGTCCGAGATTGGTCGTGAAGCGAATGCCGAAGACTCGGACGTCAGAATCCTTTTCGCCAAAGGCCATCGCCTGTTCAACCACGTATTCGCCAAGGGAGAGTTCGAGACGGTGTTCGTTCCCACCGCTGCCGCCATGGCAAAGGTCTGGAACATTGGAAACCTTGATACAGACGAGATCAATGCGGTCGCCAGAGCGGATGGAAATTTCGTTGACCTGATACTCGCTTACTTTTTTGAGTTTGTCATAGTCGGTAAAAGCATGGCCACCGGTGCCGCCCATAGCCTTGTCAAAGCTTATGCCGCTCTTGCCGTTGCCTTTGCTGGCATCAAAGCTCGCCCAGTCGTAGCGGGTCCAAGGGCCGCTTGGGGCCTCACCGTTCGAAAGGTTTTTGAGTTCGGGAGCAAACTGCAGAGCAACTTTCAAAGCAGCTTTTAAAATCCACTCGATAGGGCCAGAGGCAAATTCCGGAATGTCTTTCACTTCTTTAGCGTCGACCAGGCGGCCCCAGAGACTTGGATAGTTTTTGAGGGCGCTGTTGCTGATCTCATCGTAGAGGACGAGGGATTTTTGAGTATCGAATTCATTGAGCGTGACCGTATCCTGAGGTTGAGCCTGAGTCACGGTCGGCTCAGAGATCACGTCCCCAATCTGAAACCATTCCACTCCAAGCACTCCATCGAGCATGTCGTGGGAAATCGTGGTGTCGGCATGAAAGCCGATGTCTCGCGCGTAAAACGCATGACTGTTGAGAGCGGAATAAACGTAGGGACGGCCATTTCTAAAGTCGATCGCCGATGCGGGTAGCCAGTTACCAAGGCCGTGCGAGGATAGGTAGACGGATTCAACTGCAGAAAGATCTGAATTAAGGCGGAGAGTGACGTTCTCCCAGTCGCCTTCGTGAATCGCTATATTGCAAAGTTCGAGCGTCTTCGTCATTTCTCCGATGTTGCCTAATTTGATGGGGCCCTGGACGCGGAAACGAACCTTGCCGCCCTGGCAACCGTTCTTGGCATAAAAGAGCCAGTACTGGATTTGGCGCCCGTCTTCGCTGATATTGACCACCGTCCGGCCCTGCTTGCCTTCGCGGAAATCACGGCGGGTGGAACGATAGAAGTCTTCGTTGCGAGTCGACTCACTCCGAACGAGAAATGCCTCAGGATCCATTGGAAAATAGAGCTCTTGAGGATGAAGATGAATCACTGGAGCAAAACGGGCGGCAATCTCATTGAGGTTTGAGGACTTCGAATCGTGAGGGGCGACGGAGCTGACTCGACTTGTCTCAGAGGGGCCGCAGGCGAAGGCAAGCATCATAAACATTGCGGTAGCAAGGCCATGTTTGAACATAGGGCTCCTTACCTAGCTTTTTTGAGCTAAGCACTTTAAGCGGGATCGTCATTTTGATTAACTTCTATATTTGATATGACATGCCTAAAAAGGAAAAGAAAGATGAATAAGAAGATTGTGTAAAGAAAGAGACATGGGCGAGCAAAGCTCAATCTTATGCGCTAAAACAAGGGAAAATGGGCGACTTAGGTCTTCGCAAAATCGCCCAGAAGAGACAGTTTCGCAGGGCTTAACTCAGCAGATCTTTCCTTTCGGCCTGAACAAGCAGACACGGCGTCGTAAGACCGGATAATCATTTTACTAGAGCCAAGTCCCACAGGTTTGTGAGACATATCTGCGTAAGAAGTAATCTAAACCAAGCAGTCGCTGGAGATATCATGAGCCCGAAGAAGCTAGTTCTTGTTGTCGATGATGAACCGGAGTTGAGAGAAATCCTTAAGGAGGAATTCGAATACTGCGGTTACTCGGTTGTCGAAGCGGAAAATGGCTCAAAAGCGGCGGCGCTTCTCAATCAACATCCGATCGACGTCGTCGTCTCCGATATCCGCATGCCCGGAGGCAGTGGACTCGATCTGCTGAGCGCCATCAACGGCCGTGAAGGCTCTAGACCACCTGTCATCCTCGTCTCGGCCTTTGTCGACATAAACGTGGCTGAGGCTCAACAAAAGGGTGCCTTTGATCTCGTCTCAAAGCCCTACGATCTAAACGATGTCGTGCTGCTCCTGGAAAAGGCTGTAGTGGAATCAGAGCGCCGCGAGGGGCTTCGCCTTGGAAGCCGCGCTTCCGAGGATTCCCAGGTCAACCGCTAGGTCCAAGAGCACAGAATAAGAAACGGCTCGTCCTCATTGAGGACGAGCCGTTTCTGTTGCGGGTCTGATATCAGCAGGCTTTAGGTTTTTCAACCAGAGCCGGTGCCGCTTTCCCGAGGACCCAGACGGGACCGATCAGGAGAAAAAGGAGGTCTTTGAAAAACGAGGGCTTTTTGCCCTCAACCTTGTGGCCATAGAACTGAGCGGCCCAGGAGAGGAAGAAAACCACAGCGCTGACGATGCGAAGTTCGGGAACAACGAAGAAGCTGCCGACCATGAGCAAAGTCACAAAGCCCATTCCAAAGAGGACCAGAGGCTTTTTAAAGAGTGCGTAGTAGACCATCGCAAAGGCGATCAGGATATAGGAGGCACGAAAATCAGAATTGCCGATCGTAAAGCTGTGCAGAAAGCCCAGAAGACTCCACATGATCAGCGGCACCGCAATATTGTGAATGGCAACGTTGGTCTTGTTCCGATGGGATTCCGCATATTCCGTCAGATACGAATTGAGTGATCTCATTGGGGCTCCTCTGGTTGATTCCAGAAATACTATGGCACCAATTTCATCGTATGAAAATGCCTCACTCACAGAGAGTGTTCAGAGAAAATTAATTACCCTTTTGACGCAAAAAAAATTGTGTAAAGAACGCTGAAATCCTTGGTTAAACTTGGACTTCGGCGGACAATTTGGAAGCTCCTTCGCTGACCGGACCTTTTAACGCCCCGAAACCCGCTGGTATTCGCTAGGGAAATGGGCTAGTTCCAGAGGGGTCAAGTCATTAGCAATGAGCGATAGAATCGGAGCTGGAATAAGCGATGAAAACATTCTTAAAAATATTGGGATCGATATTGGCCGCAGCGTCCTTTGCCTCCCTGGGCCGGGCTGCAGCCACGGATGCTTATCTCACTGTGGGTGGATCGAGCGTTCATTACGGAGTTTATGAGACCGCGGGCGAGAGTCGTGGGGACGTACTTTACTTCCATGGTTATGGCGACCGTTTTCAAAATCATGAAGCGCTGTTCGAAGAGTTCAATGCGGCTGGATTTCGGGTCATCGGTTTTGATCTGCCCTCGCATGGCGAGACCTTGTCGATTGATGAGGAGGTCTTGAATCGTCAAACGATCGACAAGCTCGCCGGCATCGCCAGTGCGGTTCTCAAACAGACCCGGCCGCTGACGGATGACAAGCCTCTCCTTTTTGCTGGCTGGTCGCTTGGTGGTTTGATCGCGACCCGCATCGTGCAGAATGAAACCCTCCGCATTCGTTTTCCGAAAGTGAATGGACTCATCCTCTACGCCCCTAGCGTGTCGCCTAAACCCTGCGTTGGAAACTTTCTTTGTCTGATCACCAACGAGACACTTTCCCACAATGAAAATTTCAGCGGCCGGGAAATCACACCCAATGCCCCACTGAAAAATCTCGCGTTCGGAGCGCGCCTGCTCTTTGCCGCAACCCAGAGCTGGTCCCAGGCTTTGCCTCCCGACCTGACGACGATGGTGTTTCTTGCAGATGATGAGGATCAGTATGTGATGACCAAGAAGGTGAAGGACTGGGTGGGAGCTCAGCGCGCAAATTATATCTCCCGAGTGGCTGCCTATCAGTGCAAAGGCGCTCGTCACGAGCTTGATAATGAGCCCGAAGAATTCGGTGGAGCCATCGTGAGATCTCTTTCTGTGCAGTTTGCTGAGGCGATGGCCAAGGGTGAAGGCTGGGACAGTAAGGTGATAAAGGGCGAAGGGCCCTGCAGCGGATTTTAGTAAGGACGGCATTTCCTCACGGAAATGCCTTTTCTTTAGCCTAAAAGCTCTTTGAGCGGACCCTTGTAATTGCTATTGCCGATCGTGTCGACATCGGTCACTCCCATGAGATGGGCGATGCTGACCAAGAGGTGGTTCCAATGCTTGCCGTTGTTCAGATTCGACCAGTCGCGTGGCGTGTAGGGATATTCGATCATGCGCCCGCCCTTGATCTTGCCGCCGAGCCGGCCCGCGAGAATTGCCGGAATGTTGACCCCGTCGTGACCGTTTGGATCATCACCGATATCGCTGGCAATAAAAATCAGTGTTTCATCAAAGAGACTATGATCGCCTATCTTTGCAGCCTTTAAGTCCGTCATCATATTAGAAACTTCGCGCATCATCGCGGCTTGCATGCTGTAGTAGGTTGCGCCACCGGCGTGGGACTGCAGATGGTAAAGAGCGCCCCCATTCATCGCACCTTCAGCAAGCAGATCGCTTTGCACATCTGAATTTCCATACTGCAGCATACCCACGCGGGTGAGCCCACAGGCCATCGCCTGCACCATCAGAGAACGCTGGAGCTTGAAGACCGTGGGTGCGTTTTGCGTGAGATGATACCAGGGCACTGCACCAGTGGAATCAGCGGGAAAACGAGCCTCAATGCCCTTGGGGCTACAGACATCGCTGCGACCCGGAGCTGTGTTGCCACCGCTGTTCGTGCCTGTTCCACTTCCGCTGCCAGTTCCGGCTCCGCCACTGCCTCCAGCAGAACCGCCGCGAGCCGAGATCTCCTGATCAATTTCCCGGCCTAGATCATCGAGCGAGAGAACATGCGCTTCAAAGATATCGCCTTCGAGAGGGCCGAGGACTTTGGCGATGCGTTTCACATCATCTTTCAGATAATCGATGATACGTTTTCGACCCGTGAGAACATCGTTGTCGGCCAATGCCTGAGCGCCGGATCCACCGCTGCTGAGAGTGAAGCTTCCGAAGAGATCGGTGTAGGCGGCCTTGGGATTATCCTGGGACGGTGCAGGTCCCGGTGCTTTGAGACTGTCGTTGCCCCATCCCGCAAAGACCTGAGCCGGTGCTCCGTCGTGATTGGTATCGCCTCGGGTGCACATGCCCTTGAACATAATGATGTCACTCTTATGCACTTCGAGGGGTGCGGTTACGGTTGGCAGCGGTCCGAGTGGTCCCGTAGTGCCTGTGGGCCAAAAGCTTGATGTATAGGACCCTGCCGGATAATAGACAAAGATTGCGCGTGGAGTGATTGCGCTCTGCCCATAGGCTTCCGATATGCGAAGCACTCTTAAAAGGGGATGAAGGAGAAGCGCGCTGCTCGTCGTCTGCAAGAGTTGACGTCTGGTAAACCCTGGTCTGATTTTCATTCGGCAACTCCTATAAGGCGCTTTCGAAAAGCGGGACTGCTGACGAGTTCAATAACAGCGGTTTTGAGATCGCCGTTTTTTGCCGCCATGGCTCCGGCGATAGCAGCGATCTGGCAACGATCAAGTTCACTTTGGACAGATTTTTTATCGCTCGTGGGTAAACCGATAATGGTACGGGGCGCATTCTCCATTCGTCCCAAGCCGAAGCGCATGCTCTGGCGGACAAAACATTCCAGGCCCTGTTTCGATTTGGCAATTGCGCTTGAGAGTTCATCCGCGCTTGCAATCGGCACATCCACACCGTCGAGATTAAGGCTACCGTCGACCACGATAGGAATGCCTGCATCATCGCCTCGAAATTTGCCGGACTGATCGAAATTTTCCAGGGCAAATCCCAAGGAATCGATCGATTTATGGCAGAAGGCGCAGCTTCCGGCCGTATGTTGTTTAAAACGTTCTTTGTTGCTGAGGCCACTCGCGGCTTCTGGAATTTTCACGGCCGGAGGATTGATGAAGCCAACGCAGAGGAGGCGCTGGGAGACGAACACGCCGCGCGTGATAGGGTTTGGTGCATCATCGAGCGCATGGCTCGCCAGAAATCCAGCCTGACCTAAAAGGCCTCGGCGCTGCGTTTGAACAAAAGGTATTTTGCCGGCGGCAGCGCTGGATTCATAAATAAAGTTCGAAGCGTTATCACCAAGGGTATAGCTCGCGGTGAGAAGCTGTTCGAAGGTTCTTTTCTCGGAGGTGAACATTGTATCGACGAAAAAGTTCGTCATTTCAGACGTCAGTTTTTCTTTGAGACTACTCGTGAATTCAGGGGCGGTCTTACTCATACCCTGAATCTTGGTCGCTTCCAGCCACATCGAGGCAAAACTCGACCAGGCATCTTTCGCTTTGGGATCAGCCAGCATTCTTTCCGCCTCCTGACGGACGACTGCTGGATCTTTGAGACTTCCACTTGCTGCGAGCGAACTGAGAGCCGCATCGGGCGGTCGTCGCCAGATCGTGTAGGCCATCGCCGATGCCATTTCCCAATCGTTGAGCAGGAAATTGCCATCGCCCTGTTTATCGCCGAGTTCGGAACGGTAGAGAAAGGCCTGAGAGAGGACGAGGCCCTGAATCATCATGCGGGCCGAGGCCTCGTTACTGTAGCCATCACTTTGCAAATTGCTAAAAAGTCTCACAAGGCGCTCGACTTCGTCAGGCTCAATAGGGCGTCGCCAGGCTTTGGCTGCGAGTGGGGAAAGATTTGCGCTGATGCAGGCGGCCCCCTCCTTGAGACAGGGAAAGAGCGTATCGATATTGATTTTCAGGCTAAGGCTTTCGGCGAATTTTACATAACTCTTGAGCCGATTGATCGTCACATAATTCGAGGGAATCACCATCGTGTCGAATGCTTCGATTTTGGGAATGTCAGAGATGAATTCACTGTAATCGACTCCATCGATAGGGCCAAAGACATCTAAGACTGTGTTTTTGAGTTCGATATTGCTCAGCCTTCGCCAGGCTCTGATGCCGCGATGGGTTTCGTTATTGTTGCAGCTGAGACCAAGATATTCCGAACTTGTCTTACCTCCGCCGATCGCTGATCCCACGTCCGCCTTAATATTGCCGGGCAGGGCGTTACTCTCGCCTTTGGGCGGCGAATGCCGGGCAGGCGCTCGACTGCAGGAGAGAATCAGAAGTGAGAAGGCCAAAAGGCCGGAGAATGTCCGTTTCACTGTCTTCCTCCAAAGCCCTAAAAGGGCAAATTCTTATCGGAAGTCAGAGATCAGGACTTGAAGGCATTCTTACCGGGTTTTGAAAGATTCGATTCACAAATGGAAGGGAAACTTGAACGGAAATCAAGGGGAGCCGGAGGCTTGAATCTCACTACAGAATTTTACGAATTCATTTCGTTCCAGGCCGGAATCGAGCTTCTTTTAGAAGATTTGGTCTTTTCCTAAGACCAGGCTCTAATGGACTGAAATAACCTGATTAAGCCTGACCTTTATAAGGGCTACCACTCGCTGCGCCCATACTTAATCAACGCGGACCTATGTTTTAACTTAAGCTACGTGATTTTTTCTCTTCCTAAGAGACACGGGTTTCAGTGGCAATCCCTATAGAGAATCGTTAGATTGAGCACTCCAATCTTCAGCAATCCTTCGGACTCCGATTGGAGAATGTTCCATGTTTCTTCGCATCCTCATCTTGATGACATTTGTCGCGGGACAAGCGTCGGGGGCGCCACGAACACTCAAAGTTGCCGCTTATGAATTAAGCCCCTACATCACCGAGGAAGGTGAAGAGCGAGGCTATCTCTACGAAATTATCGTAAAAGCCTTCACCAATGCTGGTTATAAGCTTGAATTCCAATTCTATCCGCCCCTTCGTGCCAAGAATCTCGTTGAGTCCGGCGAACGCGATATTCTTATTCCCAGCTACTCATCACCCAGCGATGCTAAAACTCTAACGTTCTCTCAACCCCTGCACGGGAGTCAGATCGGTTATATCAAACTGCGAGGAGGTCGCTCGTCGGACAAAAAATCGCCACAGGCCGGGGGAACCGAGGGCAAAGGCGAAAATCGTTTTGGTTTTGAACTGGACGAAACGGATCGGGTGATTCGATCTCATTCCGAGAAAACGATTCAGCTGATCGACATGATCAATCAGAATCGCCTCGACGTGGCGGTGGCGGATAAGTTCGTTGCGGCGCAAGTGATGGTTAATAAGCGGCCGCATTTAGTCGGCAAGCTGCAATTTGTCGAGCCACCCATTGTTCGCAAAGAGTTTCACGTCGCATTCAGCAAGAAGAAAGACGGTCAGCAAAAAGTCCTCGATGATTTTAACCGGGCCCTTTTCGAGCTCCAGAAAAGTGGTGAGTATCAGCAAATTCTGATGCGTTACGGTTACCAGACGATCGAAAATGATCCCAACACACTTTCCATCGTCACGGTTTCGAATTCCGATATGAAGATCATGGAAGAGATGAGTAAGACTTTCACTGCCAGTCATCCAGGTATCAAAATCAATTGGTATACGATGGAAGAGAATCTGCTCAGGCGGCGGATTCTCTCGAGCATCGCGCTCGATGATGGCGTTTTTGATATCTTCACAATCGGCTCCTACGACACAGCGATTTATGCCAAGAACAAATGGATCGAGCCTTTCACCAAGTTTAATAAAGACTATAGGCCCGAGGATATCCTACCGTCTGTCCGGGAAAGTCTGAGTTTGAACGGCAAGTTTTATGCTCTACCCTTCTATGGCGAAACGTCGATGACCTACTATCGGAAAGATCTTTTCCAAAAGAAAGGTCTCACGATGCCGACCCACCCCAGCTGGGAGGAGATTAGGGCGCTGGCCGCTAAACTCCATGACCCGGGCAAGAAGATCAATGGCATCTGCCTCAGGGGTAAAGCGGGTTGGGGTGAGAATGTAGCACTGCTCATGACTATGGTTCACTCCGCAGGTGGACGCTGGTTCAACGCCAAGTGGCAGCCGGAGATTAGCAGTCAAAGTTGGTCCACGACTCTCAAATTCTACGTGGATCTCTTAAAAAGCTACGGTCCTGATGAACCCTACCGCCTGGGCTACGCAGAAAATTTGAAACTCTTTTCCGAGGGACGTTGCGCGATCTGGGTGGATGCGACAGTGGCCGCGAGTTATCTCTTTGATCGAAACAAGTCGAGCATCAGCAATCAGGTCGCTTACACCTATGCGCCGACGATGAAGTATGAAGAGGGCAGTCAGTGGACCTGGAACTGGGCTCTGGCTGTATCAAAATCCTCCAAGAAAAAAGCTCTGGCTCAGGAGTTTGTGCAATGGGCCACAAGCCCCGAGTACGTGGCAAATGTTGCAAAGCTTAAAGGCTATCTGCAGGTGCCTCCTGGTACCCGGCAATCCACTTACAGCGAAGCCTATTTGAAGGCAGCGCCCTTTGCCGGTTTTGTTCGCGATGCGATGGAGGGCTTTAAACCTTTGAAAAGAATTCAGCCCGATATTCCCTACGCGGGAAAATGGTTTATTGAGATTCCGGAATTTCCAGCGATCGGTAACTCCCTGGGTGGGCACGTATCGGATATTTTTAAAGGCAAGGTCACAGTCGAGGAGGCTCTGAGTCTAACGCAGCAGGACGTTCGCCATATCATGTATCACTCAGGATATTACAGTGGGGTCGAACCTGGACCGTCCCGATCCGAGAAGTGAAATGGAAAAGGCAGCACCCACTGGGCGCTGCCTTTCCTTTTTCTATCGCATATTCAGTCTTATTTGTAGAGAGCTGCGCGTTCCGCAATGACTTC
>SEDW01000055.1:15640-26228 GCA_004193325.1 Pseudomonadota bacterium
CAGCGAACCTTTTCACCACCTGAGAGAACGTCGGTCTTTTTGAAGACTTCGAGTCCGCCGAAGAGCATTTTACCGAGAAAGCCGCGGAGGAATTCCTCTTCACCTTCCACTGGCTTTTCTGCAAACTGACGAAGCCACTCAATGAGAGTCAGGCCGTCCTGAAACATATGGTAGTGATCTTTAGGAAAGTACCCACGTTTAGTCGTGATACCCCAGCTAAACTCGCCGCTGTCAGGAGCAATTTCACCCTGCAAAAGGCGGAAGAGTGCGGATGCCGCCTGAGCGTCACGGCCGACGAATGCAATGCGCTCGCCACGTTCAACCGAGAGGTTGAAGCGACTGAACATTTTTTTGCCGTCCATCGATGCGCTAAGATGTTTAACGTCGAGCAGGTGCTTGCCGGCTTCTCGTTCCTGTTGGAAGACGATGTGGGGATAGCGGCGTGTCGACGGTTTGATTTGTTCGATGTCGAGCTTGTCGAGCATCTTCTTACGTGAAGTAGCCTGACTCGATTTCGAGGCGTTGGCAGAGAATCGGGCGATAAACTCTTTGAGTTCCTTCGCCTTGTCTTCGGCCTTTTTGTTCTTGTCCTGTTTTTGTTTCAGGGCAAGTTCACTCGCTTCGTACCAGAAGGTGTAGTTACCTGTGTAGAGAGAGATCTGGTTATAGTCGAGATCGGCGATGTGCGTCGCAACCTTATCGAGGAAATGCCGGTCATGCGATACGACGATGACGGTGTTCTTGAATTCGATAAGGAATTCCTCGAGCCACATGATCGAATCGATGTCGAGGTTGTTCGTTGGTTCGTCGAGAAGGAGAATGTCGGGGTTGCCGAAGAGCGCCTGAGCAAGAAGAACACGAACCTTGAGGCCCGCTTCCATTTCACGCATGAGCATGTTGTGCGAGTCGGTTTTCACGCCGAGGGCTTCGAGCATTCCACCGGCCTGGCTTTCAGCATCCCAACCGCCAAGGTCAGCAAAAACCGCTTCGAGCTCAGCAGCTTTCATGCCGTCTTCATCGGTGAAATTTTCTTTGGCGTAAAGAGCCTCTTTGTCCCGAATCGCTTCGTACAAAGGCTTGTTGCCCATCATCACGACCTTGATGACTTCGATATCTTCAAATTCAAACTGGTTTTGTTTAAGGACAGCGATTCGCTGGCCTGGGCTGACGATGACGTCTCCGCTGTCGGCTTTGATTTCCCCGGACAGAATCTTGAGGAAGGTGGATTTACCTGCGCCATTTGCGCCAATCAAACCATAGCAGTTCCCCGGCATGAACTTGATGCTCACGTCCTGGAACAGGAATCGTTGATTGAAGGAGAGTGTGATCTTGTTGGTACTGATCATTGCCGCGTTCCCTATCTAGTCAAATGGGGTAGGTATGCCGGAGAGGAGGCCTACCTTAGTCCAAAAACGCAGTTTTTACCAGTGGAGATGGGACAAATGGGATGGAAAAATCGCCTGCAGACCCAGGGTCCAGGGCCTAAAAGGAGAAAAGCTCTTTATCTCAGGGGATGAAGAGCTTTCGCATGAACTAAGTATTTTTGATGTAGTTGATCGGGCTAGCTCGCTTGATCAGGGTTCGGACGAGGCATCAGCAGGAGCCTTGCGACCTGGCTTCTTTGCTGGAGCTGCCGGAGGTGGTGCTGACTTGGACTTGGCGGCTGGTGCCGCTTCGGATTTTTCTTTTTCGGAATCTTTGCCAGCGCCATGAGCAGCCTTGGCTTCCTGAAACTCCGGATCCTCTTCCGATTCCTCGCCAAAGGCTTTGTTCTCAAGGCCCAGGAGATATTTTTTCAGCTTAGCCTTGTGGCAGCGAAAGGCTGTGGCACGGGCCTTGGCATTGCTAACTCCAGTCACACCAGGGGTGAAGACATCGTAGCGAACAGCGTTGCCTTTATTCTGAGCGGTAAGCTCTTTCATGATAACGCTGAGTTCTTTGTCATGAATGAAGGGTGTGCCATCGTACTTAATCTTTGCGAGCTGAATGCAGGTCTCGGCAAATGGGCTTTTGATGACCTTTACCACTTTTCCCTTCGGAGTCTCTTTCGGTACCGTCGAGCAACTGGCGCTGAAAAGAGCACAGATGATCAGGAATAGGCGAGCCAAAGGCATCGGGGTCTCCGTTCAGTAGAAATATATGCTTAGTCTATTTCATACCGAATCGACGCGATTTTCAAGGCTAAAGGAGAAAATACGACCCTTTCGCTCAAGTGCATGCTCTGTAAACAGGGCTGCGCCCGGAAACTGCTCGTGCAATGAAGGAGCATGACTCGGTCAAGGCCATGGAAATAGGCCTGACAAAAAAAGAAAAGCCCCGACCGAAGTCAGGGCTCTTCCTTATCAAAGCCAGGAATGAGGGCTTAGCTGGCTGGAACGGCAACAGGAGCTGCTGGGTTCACGTAGCTGATCAGTTCAACAGTTTGTGAGCTGGTCACTGAAATTGTGTCGAATGTGGAAACTGAGACGAATGTTGATTTCACGAGGAAATCAGAACCGACGAGGTACCATTCCTGAGCGTCAGCCACGTAAGCATTTTCACCTGTTTGAGTGATTTTGCCTTTAACCCACTCAGTGTCGAAGATACCAGCTTCAACAGTCAGGCTCTCTGTACCGTTACCAAGGATCTCAACAGTTGGCTCTGCAGCAGCGGCTGGAGCTGGGGTCTCAACTGGAGCTGGAGTTGTTTCAACTGGAGCTGGTGCGTTGCATGATGCAAGGAAATCAACTTTAGTCAAAGATTGTGTTTCTGCCGGGATCGGAGTTGCAGAAGCAGTCGATGTGAATTCGTAAGTGATCGAAACAGCAGCATCGCTTGAAGCTGTGACTGTGTCTTTCGATGTTTCAACAACTGTTTCGTCAGCTGGGAGGCCTTCGCCGCCTGCATAGGATGTTGTGTAAGTCGAACGATAAGCTTTCGACAAGCCCAGTGGATTGGCAGCTAGAAAGCCAGCCCAGATTTCATCACAGGATAGAAGAGCGTTGGCATCGTTACGAACAGGTTGGTTAGCAGTCGTAACCTGGTCACGAAGGTGAACAGTGTTCGTTTTGACTTTTTGTGACTTAGGAGCTTCTTGTTGGCTACAAGCAACAGTTACTGAAAAAAGCGAGAATGCTACGAGAGATTTGCTGATTGTTCTGAACATGGAAAATCTTCCTCTTTATGCAAGGTTTCCGAATCTTTGTTTGTCTCTGGTGAGAACCTGAAAAGGGTTTACTCCTTTTCACTGGAAGGTTCGAGTAAAAATCTTGGTGGATAAGTCTTTGAAGCGCATCAACGCTTTTAGGAAATCTAAAAACACGATGTTCATGCTTGAGATCTTTTTAGCGCAAGATCAGCGTGAGGAAATTTTTGTAGCGATTGGGATGAGCTTGATGAAATGGCTGAGTCTCATCCTCACAGGCAGGAGACTCATTTGAGACTTTATTTCGCGGGAATTTCTTCGAGCACGCCTTTCGACGTCGCCGATTGGTGGCCAGGATGAATCTTGACGTTCGGCAATTCTTTACTGAGCGCAATGAGTTGCTCGAGAGTTTTTTGATTGTCGGGACCAAAATCTGTGAAGCTCCCAGGCCGCACCGAATTCTCCCAACCCCAACGGGTGTGCGAGCTATCGCCGACGATGAGTTGCCAGCCTTCGGTTGACCGAACGAGAAAAGCGAGACTGCCGCGAGTATGACCCGGCGCAGAAATGACAAAAAATGTCTTGTCTCCAAACCAGTCGACGATGTCAAGATCAGCGGTTTTTACAAAAGGAATCTCAAAGATCGGTCGATCCCAGCCAATCAGCGCGTTGATAATCTTTTGTAGACCAAAGTTTCCTACAGCGCGATGGTCCGTCTCGCCTTGTCCTGTAAAGATCGGCACAGAGTCCGGAATATCGGAGAGGCCCAGCACGTGATCGAAATGCATGTGGGTGAGAAACACAGCCTGTGGCAGCGGGGGATTGCTCTTTATCCAATTGCCGGTCGTTGAATGGATGGTGAACCCTGCAGTCGAGGCAATAGCCGCTAAAGCTCTGTTTGCAAGGCTCATCGAACCATCTTCTGGAACTGCAAAAAGATTGCTCACGCCACTGTCGATGAAGAAGCGGCCAAACTGCGGATGATCGATAACATAAAAGTAAAGCTGAATGGGTTCCGAGCGATCTTCGATGAGCGCGGCTTTGGCCTTGGGGTCTTCGATATTGAGGAGACCGGCGAGACCGATTTGCCAGTCGGACGAAACGATTTTTTGCAGGCGGATTGGACCAGGGTCCTGGCTGTCACTTGCAAGATCATTTGCAGTCACAGCTTGTTTGATCTCGGCCTTGTGAAACGGCAGCGAACTCGCCTTGCAGGCTGAAATCAAAATGAGGATAGCCAGCATCGCGGCACGGGTGACGTGCGAGCGGGCTCGGTTCAAGTCTGCGATCATGTCGTAGTCCTTTGTGAAGGCTTATGAAATGCATCCTAGCAAAACATCCCGGCAATCCCAGTAAAAAGCATTCTGAAGTTACCATAACCATCCTTTCGGGCGGGAGAATCAAGGGAGCGACCGCAAGCTGGCGGAATACGCTAGCGGCGGTCGCCAATCCAAAGCAAAAGCCCGGCAAAGGAGTGGACTTCATGATGACGATGCTGAGTCTTTGATGGTAAAGAACGCATCCTGAATATGGACCCCAGCGAGAGGATTCGCCATGACCGACACGATTTCCCCTGAAAAAGATCTCAAAGCCGCTATCGATAAACGGCCGAGCTTTGCCCGTGGATATTATGGTCTCGCGATCTATCGCCCCAAAAAAGAAGTGAACTTTGGTTCGCTGCTCCGCACCGCGCAGATATTCGACGCCTCATTCATCGCCCTGATCGGCAGTCGTTATCATCGTCAGGCCTCTGATACTTTCGGAGCCGTGCATCACATTCCCGTTTTCGAATACGATAGCTTCGACAGCTTTTATATTAATCTGCCGAGATCGTGTCAGATCGTAGCTGTCGAACAACACGAACGCGCGGTCGATCTCAAAGGCTACAAACACCCTCTCAGCGCCGTGTATCTTCTCGGTGCCGAAGACGATGGGATCCCGCCAGCGATCCTCGATCGCTGTCATGATCTCATTAAACTCGATGGGGAAAAGTCGATGAATCTCGCGGTCGCGGGTAGCATTGTCGTCTACCATCGGGTGAGCCTGGGAGTCGATTGAGGAGAAGACGAACCTTCAGGTTCCATGTCTTAGTGAAATGTGTCCGGCAATCACCTGCCAGCCATCCGCGACCTGACTCCAGACGCGGGTGAAACGAAAGAGACCTGAAAACGAACTGTTTTCCAAATCAATCAGACAATTGACGACGATGGTGGAAGCATATTCCTTGAGAACCATTTCACTGCGCTCGTAGCGGGAAAAAATCGCTTCTCCCGTACTAAATATCGAGTCGAGCACATCGGTCTTTTGTATCATTCGGCCAAAGGGTGTGGCGAGCATCGCGCCATCGGCAATCAATTCTCGAAAAGTTCCAACATCCCCTGAAAGATCGGCTTGCATCAAACGGTTCTCGAGGCGCAAGATTTCGGCTACAGGTCTGCTCATACTGGAAATCCTTTAACATTTGATTTCAGAAGAACGATCTTAGTCTCTACCTGAGGTCGGGATACTCTAGCTTGTCATACACTTCGTTTATTTGAGTGCTTTCTCAATGTCATTCGCGAGCTTCTTAGGGTCTGTGGCCGATGCGAAACGATCGATTGCATGACCGTTTTTATCCGTTAGGAATTTGGTGAAATTCCACTTGATGGCTTTGCTTCCCAGCAGGCCCGAGGCCTCTGATTTAAGAAAGTCAAAGAGTGGATCGGCGTCATCGCCGTTCACATCCACTTTACCAAGGACTGGAAAGCTGACGCCATTTTAATTGGCAGAATTCCTGGATTTCACTATTGGAGCCTTGTTCCTGCGATCCGAACTGATTGCAGGGAAAGCCGAGGATGACGAGGCCTTTATCCTTGTAGCGTTGATAAAGCTCTTCGAGGCCTTTGTACTGAGGTGTAAATCCACATTTGCTTGCAACATTGACGACCAGAACCACTTTGCCTTTGTGCTGAGAAAGAGGGTAGGGGCGATCACTCGCATCTTTCACAGTGTAATCGAATAGGCTCTTGATCATCGGCAGCTCCTGATTGGAATCTATTCGCCTTTGTACCTTCTCCCAAAGGGGAGAGTCAATGCATTCAGGAACGATCTGATTAACAATATATTTTTCGAGACTTAAGAAGATTCTGCCAAAATATGTTTACGCCAAGAAGGGGTTGATTTCCGATCATTTCGTGAACAGTTCTTTAAAGCCAAGTGATAACAGCCTGCTGCCAGACTTCAGAAGAAATCAATCCGGAACGTCCTTGACTAAAAGGTCCTGGCAGGAAATGTTCGTCAGGAAAAGAATCAAAAGCAATTCATGGCAACCTTCAATCGGGGTACTCGATTTATGCCACATATTGAAAAAAAGTCTGTTTCGCGAAGAGGGTTTCTTCAAGTCACCTCGATTGCCACAGCTGCTGCGGTCTCTACCAAAGGGTATGGTTTTAGTCTCTGGACCAAAACCTATCCGAGCGAACATCGCGATCATATCATTATCGGCAGTGGCTTTGGTGGATCAATCACTGCCTTTCGCCTGGCTGAGCAGGGAATCGCTTCGATGATTATCGAGCAGGGCCGTCGCTGGGATCAAAAACTCGCTCCAGGCAAAACCCGCTTCTCCAAAAACCTTTATCCGGATGGCCGCTCAACCTGGTTGAGCCACAAAACAGTGATTCCTCTTGGACCTGCTTTGCCCATACCGAAGTCCACTGGCGTTCTGCAGGGGCGTAAACTCGCGGGCAAGATGGTGCTCAATGGAGCGGCCTATGGCGGCGGTTCCATCGTCTATGGCGGCTGTCTCGTGAAGCCTACGGAAGCGGTTTACAATCTGGTTTATCCGAGCGATGTTCCTTACAGTGAAATCAGTCCTTATTATGATCGCGCCTTTACCAAACTCAAAGGTTCGAACATTCCCGAAGACGTTTTTAATGAAGAACCTTTTCGTCACGTACGTGTGGCGAAGGAGCAGGCTGAGAAGGCCGGAGTGGAATGGGATTGGGTGGCATCTGGCACCGACTGGGATATCGTTCGTGATGAGATCTCTGGGAAGATTGATCCATCTTTGATTCACGGCGAAGCGATTTATGGTGTGAACAGCGGTGGCAAAACCACGATGGATCAAACTTATCTTAAAGACGCTGAAGCTACGGGTCTCTTGGAAGTCAGGACTCTTTATCAGGTGCAGGACATTGGTTTTGATACGACTGTTAGCCTCTATACAGTAAGCGTCAATGAACTCAATGTGGATGGCGATGTCATTGCGAAAAGAAGTTTTACCTGCAAAAAACTCTTTCTCACTGCGGGGACCGTGTCGAGCACGAGTCTTCTCGTCAAAGCCAAGGCCAAGGGCACGTTGCCTGAGCTCAATACAGAGATCGGTCAGGGCTGGGGCAACAACGGGAATAACTACGGTCTTCGCCTCTTCGTTGGCGAGAAGACTGGCAAATGGCAGGGCGGACCGCCTTCGATCGCGATGAAAGATTTTAGTGATCCCGAGAATCCGGTCTTTTTAGAGCACCCTCAGTTACCGGTTGGAATTGAAATCTCAGGGCTTCTTTACGGCGGAATCGGCATCAACCGAACGCGCGGAACTTTCGTCTGGAATGAGAATAACAAAGAGGTCGAAATCCTCTATCCGGAAAACGATCCGGGTCAGGAAAAGATCAATGAGGGGCTCGTAAAAATTCTCGATAAATTGAATGACGCAAACGGCGGCATAACATCATCACTCCTTACCTATCTAAAAGGTCCGGTTAAGAGCGACATGTGTTACCACCCGATGGGCGGAGTCGTGATGGGTCGGGCCGCTGATTTTTACGGCCGGGTAAAGGGTTACGAAGGCCTCTACGTAAACGACGGATCTTTCCTGCCGGGCTCTTCGGCTGGCACGAACCCTTCTCTGACGATATCGGCATTTGCTGAAAGAAATATGGATAAGATTTTGGCAGAGGATTTCTGAGGTCTTTTGTGAGAATCCCGTGAGAGTCTTTATGGACTCTCACGTTCGATCGATCTAATGCTTACTTCTTAGTGACTTTGGCAGCCTTGGCATCTTTTTCAGCCTGCTGTTTTTGAGCTGATTTAGCAGCTTCAGTCGACTTTTGGTCTTTGCCCTTTTGTTTATCTTTTGGACTCTTGTCACCCATGAGCTTCTCCTTTGACGTGGACGCTGTAGAACAATGTCCCTCTAACCTAAAGTTTAGGGCTATTATTCAACTCTACATGCTCCCCTAACGAAAAGCAAAGTGGGACCTTGACTCAAATTTTTCGATAAGCCTGACTCGGTGCAAATTCGAGGCGAAATTTCAGCCCAAATTCAATCGTTCGAATTGTGGGAAAAAAATTGACGTTTTGCTAGACTCTTCTAACTGTCATACATTTCTAAAAAATGTTTGGACAAGCCAAGGAATGCTGGGTATTTCATTCCTGTCAACTTGGAGATCATAATGTACGCTTTTACTAAAGCTATTGCA
Source organism: Pseudomonadota bacterium (assembly GCA_004193325.1). Taxonomy (GTDB): domain Bacteria; phylum Bdellovibrionota_B; class Oligoflexia; order Oligoflexales; family Oligoflexaceae; genus Oligoflexus. The sequence goes on from SEDW01000055.1 coordinate 24,221, forward strand.
GGCTTACTCTCAAGACTCTCGTTCTCAACCCTCGAGAAGCTTGCTCATTTTCTGACGTTTATTTTCTTCGACATCCTCCGCTTTCGCCGCGGGCTCATGATGAAGAATCTTGATATCGCTTTTCCTGATCAGTATTCTCGTGCTGAAAAAGTGAAGATTGCTCGCGCATCCTTCTCGCATTTTCTGCAGACCATTTTTGAGGTCCTGATTTCAGAAAAACATCCGATCGATGCCGATGTCGAAGTGATTGGCGGTGAACATTTGACGAAAGCACTGGCTGATGAAAAAGGCGCTTTCATCCTGGCCTTTCACATGGGCAATTGGGAGGCCATGGGTGCCGTCATTACCAAACGCTTTCGTCCCGCATACACGGTCGTCAAGAAAGTGGGCAGCGACGGACTGAATAAGTTTGTGGAAGAACGTCGCCTCGCAAACGGTCTCTATTGGATCGGCCGCGAGAAAACCGGAGATGCTGTCCGGCAAATGTTTAAAATTCTGAAGGATGGCAAGATCGTCGGATTCATTATGGATCAGGCACGCCCAGGTGAACCCCGTCTGCCATTCTTCTCCAAAGATGCCAAGACCAACACCAGTCTCGCAGCAATTTGGGCGCGGCGCACGACTTCGCCGGTGATGTCGGTTTGTATTTATCGCAAAGCTTTTGGCAAACATGTGCTCACGCTCAAAGGCCCCCTGGAACTTCGAGTCTCGGATGACCCCGCGGCAGACATTTTGCATAACTCACTGATCTTCAATCGGGAGGTCGAGGCCAATGTCAGACTTCATCCCGAACAATACTTCTGGTTTCATAATCGCTGGAAGTGAAGCCATTCAAGATCGAAGCTCGGAGGTCTTATGAAAAACGATACCTTTCGAATTGGAACCGCTGCCTGGGCAGTTCCAAAGGCTTTAACTGAGAGCTTTAGCGGAGAGGGCAGTCACCTCGAACGCTACAGTCAGGTCTTAAACGCAGTTGAGATCAATACCTCCTTTTATCGCGATCATAAAGCCGACACCTATGAGAAGTGGGCCAAGGCAACACCAGACCATTTTCGATTCGCTGTGAAGCTTTCGAAGGTGTTTACCCACGAAGATCAACTCGCCGTCGATCCTCAGCAGCTTCAGACGGTGGTTGAAGGAATCATGCGCCTCGGCGAAAAATTAGCGGTCATTCTCATTCAGCTCCCTCCCAAGCTCGCTTTTCATGAAGTCACGGTTCGTCGTTTCTTCGAACTCTTACGTAGCATCTATCAAGGACCCATCGTTCTCGAGCCTCGGCATAAGACCTGGGTGAGTCCCGAAGCGCTGATCGTGCTCAAAGATTTTCATGTGGGAAAAGTGATGGCCGATCCCGAGCCCTGTCCGGCTCCTATCGAATTTCAGAAGGCCACTCACGATATTTGCTATTTGCGCTGGCACGGATCCCCCGTGATCTATGAAAGTCGCTACGAAGCAGAGAGTATGGAGGAGTTGAAGACCAGGGCCAAAGAATTGAGTCGTGATTTTAAAGAAGTTTGGATCATCTTTGATAACACAACCTTCGCCTGGGCCACTGTCAACGCTCTCGAAATGAAGGCGCTCCTGATGAAAAATCCGCGTAGAAACGATCTAGGACTTTCTCCTGCATTGTGAGGATTTCCGTCCAAAAAACTCCCCAAAAAGAGCCGATATTGTGATACAAAGCTCGAGCTGCCTTTCATGCGAAATGAATCAGCAAGCGATATCGGTAGATTGAGGAGTTGAGTGTGTCCCAAGGCTTAGAGAGCATTGAATCCCAGGCAAATCTAGCGCCCCTGTTTCGTCGATTGCCTCCGCATGGCATGTTGGCAGATAGCGGGGAACTCCTGGACCGCTTTCTCGACTATGTTCGGGAAAAGGGTGTCGAACTCTATCCCGCTCAGGAAGAAGCGATCCTGGCTCTCTTCGAAGGCGGTAACGTTATCCTCAATACCCCAACGGGATCCGGCAAATCGCTCGTTGCCACCGCTCTTCACTTTCTCTCGATCGC
>SEDW01000671.1 GCA_004193325.1 Pseudomonadota bacterium
GAAAGAACAGTATCTTCCGCGCAGACAAATTTAAGTCTGCCACAATAAAAAGCCAAAGCATCATCATAATCACGAACCAAAAGAGAAACCTGAGCAATCTGCGTAATCATCAAAAAAGCCCCGCGCAGCGAAAGTCGATCCTAACCATTAACTCCTAATTACAAATTACTAACTACTTCCTTCCCAGCGGCAAAGCCAACCCTAAATTCAAACACAACCCAATCCCTTAAGCGTCTCCCGAACAGCGATGTCCAGGTCTGTGTGCTTTTCTTCTCCAAGAAACTTCTGAAGCTTAGCGTTATCCAAACGGTATTCTCCCTTCCAAAGATAACGCACCTCGAGTATCTCCCGCATCACCGCAGAGAAAGGCGCGATAAACGGCAATGCAAACCACGGAAACCCCTTTATCTTAACTCTATCCCCTCCCACTGCCCTCTGAATCGCCTTAGCCATCTCAGTTCCGTCTTTGTCCCAGTGTCCCCCAAAATGAAACAGCTCAAATGCCGAAAGATCCGCCTCCCGGTCCATGACCCGGACTATCGTCGCAGCAAGATCTGGCAAATAGGCCCAGGCGTGTCCCTTACCCTTCGTCCCAGGATTCGTGATCGACTTAACCTTTAAGCCAGGTTTAACAAAAGCCTGCGAAAACCAACTCGACCCCTTATTCGGACCAAAGAAATCACCGGCCCGGACGATCAGCACGCGGACACCTCTCTGGGACGCTTCCAATAACTTGCTTTCAAGCTCTACACGCACGCGGCCTTTCTTAGTGCTCGGGCGTTGGGGCGAATCTTCCGTGATGGGCTGCGCAGTGCCTTCCCCGTAGTTATAAATCGTGCCCGGAAGAATGATGCGAGCTCCGACTTTTTCAGCGGCATAAATGGTGTTTTCAATCATAGGAATGACGAGCGTTTCCCAGTTTTGATATTTGGGAGGATTCACGCCATGAAAGATAAATTGCACTGACTCAGCGGCTTTCCTCACCGTCTCCCGATCCATGACGTCACCTTTAATCCAGGTCACCCCTGCTCTCGGAGTCTGAGCGTTGCGCGAGAGCGCCTTCACTTCGTAACCAGCGGCGAGTAGAGCAGACATCATTTCGCCCCCGACTCCGCCCGTTGCTCCAAGTACCAATACCTTAACTTTGCTTTGCATACTGTGTCCTTTCTGTTTGACTCCTAAACTTTATCGGCGGAAACTCGCTATTAGTAAATGAATGATTCCTTATAATAGGTATACATATCTGTATGACAGAAACTTCGTTGAGCTGGGACTATTACCGGTCTTTCTTGCAAGTTGTGGAAACAGGATCCCTGTCGGCCGCAGCTGCAAATCTCGGTCTAACGCAGCCCACTCTCGGGCGGCACATATCGGCTTTGGAAAAAGCAATCGGCGTTACACTGTTCGTTCGTTCTCAGAACGGTTTCGCGCCAACCGAAGAGGCGCTCCGTCTCATCCCATTTAGTAGAAGTATTGAAGCCAATGCTGCCGCGTTCCTACGCGAAGCGACCGCTCGCGAGGGCGTGATGGCGGGAACCGTTCGAATTTCGGCGAGTGAAATCGTTGGGAGTGAGGTCCTGCCTCCTATACTCGCGAAGTTGCACCAGGCCCATCCGGGCCTATCGATCGAACTCATTTTATCGAATGCCGCTGAAGATCTTTCCTCTCGCGAGGCTGATATCGCGGTGCGAATGTTTCCACCGACGCAAAAGGCGCTGATATCGAAGAAAGTCGGTGAAGCTGAGATTGGATTACATGCCCATAAATCCTATTTGAAGCGCCGAGGCACACCCGCGACCTGGGCAGAGCTAGCGAAGCATTCTCTCATATGCTTCGACAAGGAGAATGAATACCTCAGGAAATATATGAAATTGATGCCTAGCTTAAACCGGGGCAGTTTTCAGTTTCGATCGGACAGTGATATCGCTCAGGTGGCGGCGATACGAGCTGGGTTTGGCATAGGTTTTTGTCAGACCATTCTTGTGAAGAATCAGAAGGATATTGTGCGGGTGATGCCGAGCGAAGTGAACTTCACCTTTGGCGCTTGGGTTGTGATGCCTGAGGACCTAAGGAACAGTCCGAGGTGCAAGATTGTTTTCAATGCACTCTGTGACGGTCTAGGCGCGATTCTAAAGCGGAGATGATGCTCTCCATCAAGGTGATGAGAATAGGGTTGACCTTCTGGTCAACCCTTTACTAAAGCCTCATGGCAACATCGGTCCTTCTTCACGCTAAAATTCCTCTTGCTGAATCGCTATCAGAGGTATGTAGTTCGAAAGAACTAAATTTTGCCCGCCGCAGGGCAATGGGGAGTTTTATGAAATCCGTTCGTTTGGGCTCGCAAGGGCTGAAAGTGTCTCGTCTTGGACTTGGCTGCATGGGCATGTCCGATTTTTACGGAACGCGCGATGATAAAGAGTCG
>SEDW01000672.1 GCA_004193325.1 Pseudomonadota bacterium
GCTTGAATATCATCGTGACGCTGATAGGAATCTTGTAGGACTTCGCTTTTGATATCGTAAATCGAGACGCGAAAGCCGATGGATTGGAAGTATTGGGAGAACCACTTGCCCATGCGCCCGAGGCCACCGACGACGAGAACTTGTTTGAGTTCGAGGTCAGGGGTTTTGGCTTTTTCCTGATGAAGTTTGTTCTGCTCATTCACAGAATGCCCCATGAGAAGAGTCATCAGATCTTCTATAAAATCAGGGGCGAGACCGAGGCCTTCGGCTTTGATGCGGGCCCGTTCGATAATCTCTTTTTCAACTCGAAAGTCTTTGACCGGCAGTTGATGCTCGGCCTTATATTGGCCAATCTTTAGAGCGAGTTCCATCCTACGCGCGGTGATGTTGATGATCTCGCTGTCGATCGATCGAATTTCCTGTCGCCAAGCGTCGAGATCCTGCGTCATGACCCATGCCCCTGTAAGATTCTTTGACAGTTCGTCTATATCTAGGCGCTTAAGGCCAAATTGCTCTCGCTAAGCCCCCGATATCGCGCAGTCTGGATACTACCGATTTGGCCGCGATCTTGCAAAAGAAAGCTTGTGAATGTTGCTGTGGAGGTATCTATGCGGATCCTGATGCTCTTGAGTTTCTTCTTGTTAAGCGATGTCGTGTTAGCTGGAATTTCCCCGATCTGTTCGATCGCAGGATCGAATGCGAAGCAGAGCGAAAACCTGCTGACTGCTCTTACCCTATTTCCAACACCAGCTTTTTTGGTCCTTGATACCGATGGTAAGGCTAAATTTGTGCCACCTTCGAAAGCTTATGCTGACGTCCTAGAGACCTCAGACAAAAGCATCATTATCAATAACGTTGAAGAACTAAGATTCATCTCTCAAACTCTCGCTCATAGTAATATTCTTTTGGTACTTCAAGGAAATAGCGAATGGGATGCTGACAAGTCTCGTAAAGTCTTGTCAGTCGCAAAGCTTCTCGATATCAAAGTTTCAATGGTTTGGCTTGGCGAGAAAGCCAGTCCAAAAGCGTTGAAGGACATGGTTGTCGAAAGCGGTGGCACGAACTTTAATACTCGCGATTTGATTCAACGAGTCGCCCGTGCTTGTAACGAAGCGTTGGCTGGTAAATAATTTTTTCTCGGGTTCTGATCTTACCTCCGAATATTAATGCTGTGTCTTGGGATGGTCGCCGGTTTCGGTGACTGTCCTTTTTCGGTTTGAGGAAAATGGGTCTGGACCTCGCTGAGGTCCAGACCCGAAATGCCAAACTATGAGCTCTGCGGCCGGAGGTTTGCCGCTTCTTTGATGTGAGATTTTTCCATGGTGAGACTCTGATCGATATCAGCCAAGGTTCTTGCAACTCGTAAGAGCCTCAAAATTGACCTTGAGGATAATTTATATTCTGCGAGCTCTTTCATGAGCGCGGCTCTTTTTTTGCCAGTCACTTGGCTTGATTCCAAGATTTGCTCAAAGCTTGAGGCTGAGTTTTCCGTCTCTTGTCCCCATCGCTTGAACATGTATTCACGGGCAGAGATCACTTGGTTTTTCATGAACGAAGAATGTTTAGGAATGTTCTCTGAGAATAGTTCTGGAGACATCTCTTGCATTCGATGATGCATATCAATGCGTTCGAGTAGAGGTCCTGACATTTTTGCTTCGTAATTTAAGATCTTTTGCATCCCACATTTGCATTTGACACTTTTGCTGTCATAGAAGCCGCAAGGACAGTTGTTGCACGCAGCTACAAGCTGAACCTTTGATTTCCACGTAACCTTTTTCTGAGCCCTAGAAACGTGAAGCTTTCCTGTTTCCAACGGTTCGCGTAGCGATTCCAAAAGATCTCTTCGAAACTCCAAAATTTCGTCCAGGAAAAGGACTCCGCCATGCGCTAGCGAAAGTTCCCCCGGCTGATCAGCCGTACCGAGCAATGCGAAGGGATGAGTGGAATGGTGCGGCTGCCTGAAAGGAGCATTTCCCTGCAGAATGAATTTTGAAAGCTTGTTTGTAGTCATGCTATGTATGCGAAGAGCATCGAGATGATTTTCACTGCTGAGCAGCGGTAAAAGGCTCGGAAGGCGCTGCGCGAACATGGACTTGCCGGCTCCGGGCGTGCCTCGAAGCAGAAGGCTGTGACCTCCCGTTGCAAAACACACTGCAATTCGCTTGAGCTTGTCATCCAAGTACATGTCGTCGAAATTTTGTTGTTCGTAAACCGGACTTCGATAATCTTCCATCCGCACGGGTTGAGGGCTTACCCCATCGCACAACCAAAACAAAACCTCTTCAAGATTCTTAAAACAAAGAAACTGAAAATCCGAATCATGAAGCTTCGCCACTTCCCTCAAAGCCAACATCTCCGCCGCGTTCTCCTCGGCAATCACCACCCCTTTCAAGCCCTCATCAATCGCAGTCAGCAAAAAGCCAGTCTTTGGGATCGTGCGCCAATTCCTTGGTGCCGGTGAGGGCAGCTAGGCTAATCGCAATCGGCAGATCGAAATGGTTGCCTTCCTTTCGGCAATGGGCTGGGGAGAAGTTGATGAGAATCCTTTTGTGACCCATCTTGAAACCGAGGTTTTCCAAAACGGTTTTGGCCCGCTCTTTCCCATCCCGGCATAAATCACTGATGTTGCCCACGAGTTGCATGCCGGCAAAGCCGCTGGTCGTGGTGCATTCTATCGTCACGAGCACGGCCTCGGTGCCGTCCACAGTCGCTGTCCTGGTGAGACTTTGCATAGCGTTCCTCCGAAAGCTTTCCTAACAAATCGCTTCAGAAAAAGAGCCAGACATAATCTCCTCGCTACTGACAGCGTGTGAAGGTTTGTGTTAGTTTGAGTGCCTTAGAGACTCGATTCCGTCATATGAAAGTAGATCAAAATGACTCATAGTTCCGCGATTGATCAACTCGCTGATCATTCCAAAGCTCAGGTTGCCGCCGCTGTTCAAAAGGCTCTTGCCGGATCTTTGCCCGAACTTCCAGCTGGCCTGGAACTCGACAAAATCTACGGGATGCTGGAACGCCCACCTGAAGCACATATGGGCGATTATGCTCTCCCCTGCTTTCGTATAGCGAAAGAGCTCAAGAAGAATCCCAAGGAGCTCGCTGAAGAACTTGGTAAAGCCTTGTCAGCGGGCGGCTCGCCATGGATCGAAAAGATCGACGTTGCTGGCGCTTTCATGAACATTCATGTTCCGGCATCGGCCTTGGCTCAGTACCTTGTGCCAAGCATCCACGACGGCTCCTTGATGAAACGCAACACGAAGAGCGATACGCCTCGTGCGAACGTTATGATCGAATATTCTCAGCCTAACACTCATAAGTCTTTCCACGTCGGCCACATGCGTAACGTGGTTCTCGGCGATAGTCTCGGGCGTATTTACAAAGCCTGCGGATATCCTGTGACGATGGTCAACTACATCGGTGACGAAGGCGCGCATATTGCGAAATGTCTCTGGTACATCCTCAAAAATGGTCACAAGGCTCCAGCGGATCACCGCGGCGAGTGGCTTGGCCAGATGTATGTTGCGGCGACGATGGCTCTCGATGATGCGACAGCCGAAGAGAAACCAGTCTTCAATGCCGAAGTTTCTCAAGTCCTCCGCGATATCGAATCGAAAAAGGGCGAGACCTACGAGCTCTGGAAAACGACTCGCGAATGGTCCCTCGATGATTTTAAAGAAATCTACGAATGGTCTGGCGCTCACTTTGATCACTGGTTCTACGAATCCGAAGTGAGTGAAGAGAG
>SEDW01000673.1 GCA_004193325.1 Pseudomonadota bacterium
AATTGCCGCAGCCCCAAAGCCCCAAAAGCACTGTCGACAGGACGATCTGGTGAAGACGCATAGTTGACTCCAAAAACGGATTTTAACTCTTTCACCATTTTCTATGGGAGAGTGCAATGGAATCTGTAGGGGGATGAGGAAAGAGAAAGCCAGGAGATAAGCGGGAGACCCTCCGGGAGAGGGCCTCTGAGGTTTGCGTGGGAGTATTTTGTGTTAAAGATTTATCGTGGCTTTACAAAACTTCTGGGATTGCCTGAGGGAGTAGGTTGATGTCGAACTGATTAGTTTCTTTGTCATAGCTGAAAGTGCAGAGTTTTTCAGCTGATCCTGTACAAAGCTCGGATAGGACAAAGCCAGTTAAACTATTATAATAAATTGCTCTACCGACCTTTGAATTGGCTTCGTAATCATAAACATCGAAAGCCTGAGGGGAATCGGTTGCAACAAATCTTAGGGCTAGGAAATCAGATCTTTCGATATGGCTATATCCATTAGTCAAAATTGTTTTTCCCGCAATAGCCAGTGCGTGCATGTCTATCACGCTTGTTCCTTCGACCTTGTAAAGAATCAGGTCCGCCGGGTTCATGACCAAACTTAATCTTCGTGAAAGATCAGGATGCAATGGTAGACTTGCAGTCACTACAAATGTTGATCGCTCGGGCCCGATGTTACTTTGCTGACTAGATGCCTCGTCGCTGCATGAAACCAAACAACTTAAAACTAATGGCAATGCGAGAAATTTCATATTATCTCCTGTTAATGTCTCGCATCATTTAAAAAAATGTCTTTCCTGCCAAGCGTGAAACCGAAAACTTCCTGAAAGTTCAGTAAGCTGTCTATAACGCTTGCACTTCGTGTTATGTTAATGAGTATTAATGTGGGCTGATAGAATAATACTTAGCTTAAAGCTGATGAACCAAATAATCCGATCGAATCTCAAGTAGATCGTCTTCGTAAGAATATTCTATTGCATCGCGCATGAGCACTCGAGCGTCCTGAACACTTGCGTCCAGCTCGCATTTGTCACGAGTTAATTGATCTGGCCATTGAGCGTATCCCAAGTATTCCCCTTGAGCACTACGATGAAGCCTGGATCCGTAGCTCCCACACTGATCGAGTATCGCTTTTGTTACGATAGACCAATTTTCTTCGAACTGAAGTTCTCTGCCGGTTTTGATTTTCCACCGATAGAGGTACACAATCATCTGCATATTAAGCCTCAGGTTCTGTTCAGGTTATAATTCGATGATGTCCGAATATGGCGAGTAACATCAAGTCTTAAAAAGTACTATAAGACCATGTTCGAGCCGGAGGAATTCGTCATGCAACAATCTCCCAGAAAAAACCTATCAAGTCCTTATAAAACCTACGTCTTTAAGCAGATGCAATCGCCTGTGGGCGAGCTTACATTAATCGCCAGCGATATAGGCTTAGCAGCCATACTATGGGAAAATGACGACCCTATGCGAGTGCGGCTCTCGCCACTTGCAAAGGCTGAGAGTAATCCTCATCTCGATGCAGCGATAAAGCAACTCGAGGAATACTTCACCGGCAAACGAAAATCTTTCGATCTCAAATTAGATTTCAAAGGCACGGATTTTCAGAAAGAAGTCTGGGAGATTCTCCTGAGAATTCCCTATGGCGAGACCACGACCTACGGAGCGATTGCGAAAGAGATCAAAAGGCCGAAGGCGTCGCGTGCAGTAGGTGCTGCCAACGGCAAAAATCCAATTTCGATCGTAGCAGCTTGTCATCGAGTCATTGGAGCTTCAGGAGCCCTCACTGGCTTTGCTGGAGGGCTTGAGACTAAAGCGTTTTTACTCGGACTTGAGGCTATCAAGATCCCTTAGACTCAGAGGGACTGGAGGAAGTAGATTACAGCCTTCTTCTCTTCCGGCAAGAGCTTGCAGGTAAAATCATGGCCGGCATTGCTATAGCCCGAACCCAGAGTGGATGGAACACGGGGCCCGTTCAAGCAAAAGAGGTCGTTGAGGGAAGTCACGCTCCCGTTGTGCAAGAGAAGAGTCCGCGAGAATATTCCCGACAAACGCCTCGCCCTTACTCCGCCGGTGAGTTCTTCCGGAGTCAAGACATCAAACACAGCCTTGCCTGAATTCTCAGGATCGACCATGCGAGCCACGTTGGGATCTGTTCCCACTTCTTCCATTTTAAAGACACGAGTTCCAGCATAGCCTGGCCCGTTATGACAAAGACCGCAATTCGTTTTGAAAATACTTTTACCCGTTGCCAGTCGATCCGTCTCAAATTTCTCTTCGCTCTTGGGTGGAGCGAGACTCAGAATGTATTCGATGAGCGGAGCGACCTCTTCCTCTTTGTAAGTCTTCATAATCGGTTCGTCGCGAATCTCTCCCGCGATCACCTTAAAGGTTCGCATAATGTGTTTGAGAT
>SEDW01000674.1 GCA_004193325.1 Pseudomonadota bacterium
AACTTTGGTATCGGGCTTGAGGATTGAGCGATACTTGGCTCGTTTCACTCCCGCACATCTCAAATCCTCGCCCCATTCCCGTCGAGCCTGATCCATCACCAAATCAATTTGTGACACTCCGGGAAAGACCGGGGCAAGCGGAAAGTGTCCTTCAAAGTGTGGATGACTCCCCGCTATGAAGATCGTTGTCTGAAAAGTTTTTTTATCAGCAGTCACTCGCATCCTTCGGCCGATTCCAGGGCAAGGCCCGCTCGGATCGCACAAATTCAGAATATGTCTTTAAAAAATGATCTTGCCAGCTTTTCTCATCGCTTGCCAGCAATGCCTGATCCCCTGACACAAGATGCGCTTCGAGCCTGACACCGCCGCGGGACCTCGGAAAGAAAGCCGCCGGATTTAGAAACGCCTGATTCGATGTGAAGAAGATAAAATCCGGCACGATTTTGAGATCGCTTGCGAGCCGAAAGGGTCCCATTTTCAGGCGGCCCAGACTACCAGTTCCTGACCGTGTGCCTTCGGGGAATAGCGCCACGGTCTGCCCCTCTCTTAGGGAATATTCCAGCTCTTCAAAGGCCCTGACGCCATCGATGGGCTTTTTGGGATCGATTGGAATGTAGCTGGCAGCCCGGACCGTGGACCAGAGCAGAGGGTTTTGAGCAAATTTCGCATGGACCAAGCTTTGGACTCCATCGATCAAACCAAAAAGCATGACGATATCAAACATCGAAATATGATTGGCGATCAGAAGGCGACTCTTTGGACCTTGGCGGTGATCGAAGAGAGTCATCGTCACAAAGCCTGTGATACGGCAATGCCAGCGCACAAATCGAAAGCCCTGATACACGACGTGCCGGACGTAGGGATGGATTCTCCGGCGCCACGAAAGCGGCAGGAGAGCGAGCGGCAGACCGAGAGGGAGAGATAGGAGGCAAAGGAGTCCAAAGACGAAAAAGCCGTAGAGATAAATCAGAACGCGGCCGAGGTAAATGATCTTATTCATAGCCAGCCTCGCCGACTCATCGCCACAAAGAGGATGGAGAGGACGAGGAGGAAGAGGAGAAAGAGATAAGAATAAAAGCTTGCATAGAGGACCCAAAGCTCCTGACTCAACGAGAAGAGAAATATGCCTAGGATCAAAGTGTTGATCGAGAGACCCAGCACCCAAATCACCTTTGCCTTATGAAGGGCTGGAATAAGCTTGGGATCTGCGGCAAAGCGCTCACGAAAAGGACCGATCATGGGATTGTCGTTTGGATTCTCGCTGTTGAGGAAGAGGAGCAGCATGCTCCCCGACATCATGAAGGGATAGAGCCTTAGACTGTTATCCACTCCAGAGAACCACATCGCGAGGAAGAGGATAAGGAGCAGCATGATGCCAATTCCCTGCCACTTCCTCGTTTGCTTTGAGAGGACGTAAAGGATGAGAAGAGAACCGAAGCCAAGGGCAATTCCCTGAAAATAGGGACTGCCCTGAAAAAAATAAAGCACAAAGGGATAAACGAGGGTCAAGATGGGAAACAATTTTTTAAGGATAGGGCTCGATGCCCCCGTCAGCTGACTCATCAGTTGAGCACAAGGTCTTTGTTCTGACCTGCGTAGACCGCGATCAGTTTATAGATGTCCCCGAGAGTTTTCAGTTGCTGAATCTCCTGGTTACTCGGCTTGATACGAAATTCCTTTTGAAAGCGAATAACCATATCAATGGCATCAAGACTATCAAGCCCCAGATCCTCGAAGAGCCGCTTGTCTGAAGACAGGTCTTTGTCTTTCACTTCAAAGAGTTCGACAAAGATCTGGTCGACTTTGGATTTGATCAGATCCTGATTGATTTCTGCCATCTCTCGCCCCTTATGCATTACGGAGGATCAGCGATGCATTCACACCACCAAACGCAAAACTGTTTTTAAGAATATAGCGCAGCCTCTGCGGCTGCACGTCCTTCATCACGTGGCGAATCCCGCCTTCATCGTCCGACGCCTGACTGAGATTAAGCGTTGGATATACCGCCTGTTCCTCGAACATTCCAAGACAGGCGGCAATTTCAAGACCACCAGCCGCGCCCATCATGTGCCCGAGATGACCTTTCATCGAGCTGACGCTTGGCCCCTGGCCGAAGATCTTTGATATCGCGAGAGATTCGGCGCGATCGCCGGCCTGGGTACCGGCTGCGTGCGCGTTTACGTAATCAATCGCGTCGTGCGCAAGTCCTGCATTCTCCAATGCGCCCTGCATGCATTGCATGAGGCCTTCCACAGAAGGATTGGTCATGTGGCTTGCATCATTATTGGTATAAAAGCCCACGATCTCAGCATAGATCTTGGCCCCTCTGGCTTTCGCCGATTCGTAGGGCTCGAGAATAAACGTGCCCGCGCCCTCGCCGACGACGATACCGTCGCGATCCTTGTCGAA
>SEDW01000675.1 GCA_004193325.1 Pseudomonadota bacterium
AAGCTCGCGATGCTGCCGAGTGGAACCAAGGTCATGACCTATCATGGTTACGGCGGCGCCTTTCCCGAGGGTTATGTCAAAATCCAGAGAAAGGCGATCGGCACAAACTATCTTGAGCTTTGGGTTCGCGAATAGCAGTCTTAGGTCTTCGTCCGCAGCATCCGTTTGAGCAAGTATTCGACCGTCTCGCTCATCAGAATATCTTCCCGCTTGAGTTTCTTCAGTGCGATATCCCGCTCCCATTCGCTCATCTTCGCTATCGATTTGGCAAGAGCCTCGGACTGACTGACTTCGCCTTCTTTGTCGATTTCAAGCCGGGCCTCTCGAATGTCTTCGGGACTTAAATTGCGAATATCTTCGAAGTCCTCCGAATCCATGTATTCGCCGCCGTGATAGGAACCCTTTTTCTTCTTCTTCATGACATCCCTCTGTCGTAGCTGGAATTAACGGGAACCGAAGGGGAAAGGAATGAGTGAAAGGTTATCATGCTCCACGGCGCATTTGAAAATTTCCTTCGAGATACTGTGCTGCAGCCTTCATCCCACTCTCCACCGCACCGTTCATGAATCCGGCCGAAGCCTCACTCGTGTGTTCACCCGCAAAGAACAAAGTCCCCTCACATTCCGGCTCCGAAAGACATCCTGCAAAAGTCGTGTACTGCCCTGGCTTCGGGCAGATGTAACTGCCCTTGGCCGTCGGCACCGCCGTCCAAACCTGCAGCACCCGGTTGCCGTCATGTTTTTGGGAAATCTTCGGGTAGACCTTCTCGAGATCCTCCATGCTCGATTTCACTTTGCTTTGGGGAAAGGTCTCGGCCCATTTGCCGCCCATGAAGTTCGTAAAAATCCCGCTTAGGCCTTTCTGCTGACGTGAGCTATCCCAGCCGCCTTGAAAGCGGAGGTCGGTCAGGAGATTACCGTCATTCGCGGGATGAGATTTCCCAGTCTCGCGCCAAAACCTCGAGCTATAGCCAAGCATGAGCTTGGCGTTGGTTCCGTAGCCGAGCTCTTTTATGGCAAGAAGCTTTCGGGCCGAGAGACCGATCCGGTCTATACCTTCAATGCCCCTCAAGACAGTAAAGGGAATGCTGAGAATAACCCGGGAGGCCTTGACCTCAACGATCTGGCCTTTGACCTGAAAGAGGAGCTGAAATTCGCCCAGGGAGTTTTTAGCGATGGACTTGAGTTCATGGTTCATCGCCACCTTTGGTAGCTTCTTGGCGAGAGAGGAGATGAGTTTGGAATTGCCGCCTTTGATCCGAAAGAGTTCATCGCTCTCACCGAACATCTTAAAGCCTGAGGACAGCTCAGTGCCGATGAACGACACGAGGTTCACTGCGGATTGCTCCTCGGCTTCGAGGCCGTATTCACCCACATAGGCGACTCTTATCAGTTCCCGCACCCAGTTCTCAGCAATTTCTTTGGTGGAATCCAGATAGTCTTTGAGCGAAGTCATATCGAGCGTCTTGACTGCATCAGAAATAGGATTTTGATAGGTGGGCATCGTGAATTCGCCGTTGATCATAAAACCCATCGCATCGCTGGCGATCTTTTTTGCCAAAGCTTCAAAAGCCTTGATCAGCTCTGCTTCCATTCGCCAGCGTCCTTCCAGAAAATGCACTTCGGGCTTAAGACCAGGATCGGGGAGCTTTTCAAGTTCGAGATTCAATTCCGTCATAAGACTTTGAATCTCTTTGTGCCCACTGTCGATCAACTCCCCACCCCGTTCACAAAACATCTTCTCTTTATTAAAGCCGTACTGGGTAAATATACGTCCGCCCAAGCGGTCACTCGCTTCGTAGACCTTCGAGCGAATCCCTGCCTTTTTGAGATAATAGGCCGCCGAAAGTCCAGCTGCTCCTGCTCCGATAATGACGACAACGTCCGCCGATGGCTGAACGTTTTCAAGTGTAGACTCCGAAGCTGTTCGGCAAGCGTTCATATAAAGAGCGAGAGTCCCACAGCCGAGGCTCTTCAAACCCTCACGGCGATTCATTGCGAATAGGCCTGAGGACGAGCGGGATTCATTTGCCAGAGACTGCCTGAGGATACGGCCGACGGTTCGGAAAAGAGCGCTTTTAGTCATTATAAACCTACGACCTGGCGAAGATTGTTCTCAATATTTTATGTTGGAATCTGTCCTCTATTTTTCCGCGAATGACCCAGCGCTGGCAAGACTTTAAAAAGAGGCTGGAATGTGAGAAACTTCACTGAACAATCGAGGGACGTTGCCATGACCGTAGTACTCTCCATTCTCCTTCTCATCGCCGTCGCTGTGTTTCTCATGCTTTTAGGCGTGGGTATAGTGATTGCCTTTTCGGTTTTGATCATCGGTGGAATCTTTCTCGGGATTCTCTTCATGATCTTTGGCAGTGGTTTTGTCTTTTCAGGCTTTGGTATGAACAG
>SEDW01000676.1 GCA_004193325.1 Pseudomonadota bacterium
GGCTTTCAGGACGCGAAGCAAATGGTCTTCGGCGGTATCTTTCCGGTGGAATCGAGTGAGTACACCAACCTCAAAGATTCTCTCGAAAAACTGATCATGAACGATTCCTCGCTCACCCTAGAGCCCGAGACATCGCAGGCCTTGGGTTTTGGTTTCCGCGTGGGATTCCTCGGCCTCCTTCACATGGATATTATCCAGGAACGTCTTGAGCGTGAATATAACCTCGATCTGATCTTTACCGCACCGACCGTTGTTTATAACGTTCGCACAAATAACGGTGAAGACCTTCGTATCGAAAACCCTTCGAAGCTCCCAGATACGACCCAGATCAATTACATCGAAGAGCCTTATGTGGTGATGACGATTCACACCCCAGAGGAATACATCGGTGCCGTCTTGAAGATCCTTCAGGAAAAGCGCGGCATCCAGCGCGATATCGAGTACAACAACTCGAAGAAGGTCAAGATCATCTACGAACTCCCGATGAACGAAATGATTTTCGATTTCCACGACAAGCTGAAGTCGCTCTCACGCGGTTATGCGTCGATGGATTACGAAGTCATGGACTATCGTCAGGGCGATCTCGTGAAGGTCGACATCCTTGTGAACAACGAAAAAGTCGATGCTCTCTCAATGATCACTCACCGGATTCAATCCGAGCACCGCGGTCGTCAGATCTGTAAGAAGCTCAAAGATATTCTGCCTCGGCAGATGTTCCTCATCGCGATTCAGGCTGCTATTGGCGGCAAAATCATTGCTCGTGAATCGGTTGCGGCTCTCCGTAAGGATGTGACCGCGAAGTGTTACGGCGGCGATATCTCGCGTAAACGTAAGCTCCTCGAGAAGCAAAAAGAAGGTAAAAAACGCATGAAGTCGATCGGCTCGGTGGATATTCCTCAGGATGCGTTCCTGTCGATTCTTTCACTCGATGATGATTGATTTTTTCTGATTAGAATTTGAAAAGCGAAGTTCCTTGAGGACCTTCGCTTTTTCTATTTCAGCTCAAAATCCTCTGGCGGCGGCTAAGGACTGGGAATCAACTGCGCTCTCGCGAGATTCGATCGGGGTTGCGAGACCTCCTGATGTTTGATTCGGACCACGTTATCTTCCGATAGAAAAGCGATCTCCATCGTGATGCGATCCGAATTGTTAGGGCTATTGCCTGAGCAGATTGCAGCACCCACGACCCGATCGGCTGTCGAGTTAAAATCACCTATCTGCGGTATTACACCTCGATAGGCTTTATCGGCGTCGGTTCTGTCGTTTGGATAGATTGGGACTTTTAACCCTTGGGCATCCGTTAAAAATATAAGGGGATTATCGCGACTGACATAAAGAGTTCTAACGATTTGAGGATAAGTCCCCGCGGGACAATTGGCTTTTGCCATACATGTGTGACCATGGCCGGCACCATAGCGGGCGGTGAGTGCATTGGCAGAGAAATCAAACTGGTCACCCCCCTCGCTCGCCGCTTTGTCAGAATATTTCCTTTTCACGCGGGGTGGTAAGTCCTGACAAAAGCTATAATAGTGAGATGTATACTTACCCAAAGAATTATCAGCCTTCTTGCGAGCCAAACGAGGGATCCAAAACTGGCGACAAAATTCCGTGCAGAGTGGATCGAAATCTTTCTTATCCTTAGGCAGCTCCCGATACTGCAAGTCGCGTTCGATTGCTCCGAGCCACAGATTAGCTTGTGTGTCGACGGCTACTCGTGCGCGTGACTCGTATTCATCGAGCTTAGTCTGTCGCATATAGCTGCCCGCTATCGCTATCAGCATGCCTATGAGAGCGGTGCCGATTAGGGTCTCGAGGAGGCTCGTACCGAGCTCACCGCGACCTGCTTTAAAAATTGATTTGAATCCGAGCAAACGTGAGCTCCATAAAATATGTAACGATTATTTCGGAAATTTTGAGAAAAAATTAAGAAGGTCCAGACGGCATTGTCAAGAGTCTCAAACAGTCCAAAAAAAATCTTCTTTTTCAATAATTTAGCTACATTTTCAATTATTACTTTTGAGATAAAGGCGCTGACTAGGTAGGGTATTGCCGCTCTACCGAGACTAACGCTTTCAAACCACCGGCTATTGATAAATGTTTAATGGGAATTGATTTATGCGCCGAGACAGCTCGACCAGCGATGAAGAAGACACGCATTCACCTGAGTGATAGGACAACCTTCATAAAGGTATTGTAGAATTTAAAAACCGTTAGTTTCAGACCATTTCCATTGCTTTCGATGATCACCTATTCTACCTATACCTCTTCATGATTAGCAGCATAGACAGCTTGCTACCGAGACGGGGGCACTTGGGCAATGGCACAACCAAAATGGTTTGTTAAAGGTGATATCGACGGCTTCTTTGGCCTCGCTCTGGACAACCTCATTCAAGTCCTCCTCAT
>SEDW01000677.1 GCA_004193325.1 Pseudomonadota bacterium
GCGAATTTTGCCAGCTCTTCGGTGATGCGGCTTGATCCGACTATCAAAAGCTCGGGTACTCTAGCCTCAATACTTGGCTTCTCCTCACCGAGTGGAATGCCTCGCGTGTTGCGCATGTGATCGAAATCACAAGCCCTCTGCATGGCAATGGCCTCAGCGAGATCGTAGATGGCCTGTTCGATGGAGGACCATCGGGCCTTCTCTGATATCCTTTGAATCTCAGGCTGAAAATTGAGCGTCTCAGCAAGGTGCCTCAAAGCTTTCTCAGACTGAGAGCTTGTAGTAATTGTGAGAGCAAGAGGAGGATGCTGAGGATCGATAAAGATATCCATCACTCCACCGCAGGGCATACCGAGACCAAAAACTTCGTCATCGAGATCCGCCTGAACGATTCGGGTCTGACCTTCACTCATCGCTTCCACGGCATTTTTTGCCACGAAGGTTTCGGCGCAACCCCCGCCGACCCAGCCCCAAACATTTTTGCCATCTTCATTAATAATGGCTTTTGAGCCAGGCTTAGCCGAAGCAGAACCGCGAACGGCTATCACCGTCGCAACTGCGAACGGGCGTCCCAATTCGCGAAGCTTCGTTACTTCCTGATAGAAATCCTGACTCATGGCATCACTCCTTAGGCCGACTCAGGAAAACGTTGTCAAATCGAGTCTGGACTGTCAAGGCGAAGAGCCTCCATGTGGTCCCCGGCCAAACAAAAAAGCCCTCCTTTTTGATAGGATGGGCTTGATTGTCTTTAATTCTGTCCATTCTGCGATAAAGAGATCTCAGTCAGCATAGAGGTAGTCGATGGCCTTACGGTCGCTGGGAGTAATCTTGGGTTCGGCATTATAGCCCATGATCGATGGCAGGGCGGTATCATTCGATCCACTTTTGAATTCGTGACCAAGGCCCAGGAGGTGGCCCATTTCGTGAGTGAGGACGCTCAGCATCCCCATCTGAGAGCGACTGGTTGCGTTCAAAAAGATAAAGATCTGACTGCTGAATATTGATTGATTGGACCAGTCGTAGATAGGGAGAGTGACGCCCATCGTAATAAAGTTTTCCTGGTCTTCATTTTTATAGCGGTCGATAAAGTTGATACAGTTTTGATTGAGATCATTGAAGGGAAACGCTTTGTCATTAACTTTTACTGTGTAAGCATTTTTTCCGATGAATCCTTTATCAAAAGCGCCAGCTTCCGACCAGGCAGCGATCGCCTGATCGACTGAAGTCTTATATTTCGCGCGATTTTTCCCGCAGACGCTGAGATTGATTTCGGACTTCCAGTTAATAACGGTGCCGTCACCGGCCAGAAAATAGTTCTCGAGAGCGGAGATGAAGCGCGGCATGAGCTTGAGCGGTTTCAGCTTAACGAAATAAAAAGCGCTGAGCACTGTGCCTTCCTCGCCTTTGCTGCGGACGAGAAAGCTCATGGCTTCGCCATTGTTTTTCATACTGTAATGAACGGGCTCTACGCTCTCGCCATCGATTTGCGACAAGACGAGTTTTCCGCCCTCGTCGTCAAACTTGAAGACGGGATAGTTCTCGTGATCAGGCGCAGTATCGCGATAGAGGAGACTTTTGCCCTCTTGAGTGAAGGCGTAATCACTTTGCAGAGACTTGGTCTCACTCTCGGAATTGGTGCTGTTCCTTGCTTCAAGATCTGCATGGTTAGCTATGCGATCGACCTTGGCTTTTTCAATGAGTTCGGCAAACTCAACTCGACCCACCATCGTGAATTGATCGAGGCGCGCGTAGTTACTCGCATCTGAAAATCCGGATTTATCCTGCACGCTATCAGCGATCAATTCTTCCGGATCGCCATGAACAAAGAACTTGGAAGCTTCTGGAAAATTGGATTTGGGATGGTCGTTGCTGCTTGGGACTTTGCCACCACAAGCGTTTACAAGTGGGAATAGGAGCGAGAGGAGAAGGATCGGTCCACGCGTGGTATTCATCAATTGGATTCCTCGGACAGCGTTGAGGCAGACAGCTACAGTCTTCCTATTGCGAGACCCGTGCCGGAGGTAGGAATAAAAGCTAGAAGATCATAATCTTGAGATTACAGAGGCTTATACTTAAAGTCCGAGCCACTCTTATCCGCGACCTGTCAATAAATCCGACAGCTGGTAGGCTTTACTCAGCGATCATTCTGGATGCCGACCTAGGTTTTGCGCGCTTAAAATCAGCTGAAGTCAGTTTCGGCTTCGGGTTGACAAGCCTAGTCCAAGTTCCTACTGTAGACATTATCCATACATTTCCAATCCCGCGATCATTTGGCAGGATTTTCGATTATCAGGCCTGAAGAGGACAACGATGAAATTATCTTTGCGTATGCTGAGCCTGCTGTTAGGTCTTTCGCTGTCTCATAGCGCCTGTAAACATACGGAACCTCAAGCGCAGACATT
>SEDW01000678.1 GCA_004193325.1 Pseudomonadota bacterium
GTGGACACTCGCGAAGCCGATTCGATGCCGATTCAAAAGTACAGTCATGAAGTTTCCGCTGGGGTTTTTCGCACGGCCTATTGGAGCGTGCGAAATTCTCCGATATTTGATTCAGCCGGTAGAATTCTCTACGTCGTGCACGAAGTGGAAGACATCACAGATTATGTGAACGATGCGAGCAAACGATCTGCCAACGTCGATCCTCAATCCATGGGCAGCGATCAGACCCAACGTGAGATCGAGGTCTACCTCCGAACAGTCGACGTTCAGAAGACCAACGAAAAGCTAAGGAGCCGAGAAGAAAATCTTTTAAAGACCAAGAAGGAACTCCTGGATCAACTCTTCGATCGGGCACTCGAACTTGAAAAGAGTGAAGCCGATATCAAAGTTCTTTTTGCAGCCTTGAAGGAAAATCAGGAGTGGCTGGCTGCCACCCTTAGAAGTATCGGCGACGGTGTCATAGCAACCTCATCCGAGATCGATGCAAAGCTTGTGTTCATGAATGCAGTGGCTGAGCAGTTGACCGGCTGGACTTTCGAAGAAGCTCGCGGCAGGCCGGTTCGAGAAATCCTCAGCATGTTCGATAAGTCTGGTCAAAAGCCTATTGAAAATTCAATCGATCGGGTCCTCAGGACCAAAAATCGAGACGGGATGTCGAACCAATCCACTCTTAAATCCAAAAACAATAATCAGTTTATCATCGAGGATGTCGCGGCCCCGATTCTGAATGCTCACGGCGAAACGTCTGGAGTTGTATTGGTCTTCCGCGATATCACCGATCGTGAAATGAACCTTCGCATCAGTCAAAATGCGAAAGCCGAAGTGGAAAACGAAAGGGAAAACTTCAGAAAACTCTTTCGTCAGACCCCTGAGATGGTTTGCATGTTGCATGGTCCCGAACATACGTTCGAATTTGTTAACGAAGCTCATGCCGTAGCCCTTGGCTTCGATGCCACCGGTATGAATGTGCGGGAAGCGCAGCCTGAGTCGGTTGAGGTGCATAGCATCCTCGACGAGGTTTACCGCACAGGCATTACTGCCGAACTCCGGGAAATTCCAGTCACACTCGGTATCAAGCTTCGCTATTTTAATCTCACCTATGCTGCCCGCTTCGATGTCGACGGCAAGGTGAACGGCGTTATGATCCTGGGATCGGAGGTCACAGGCCAGATCGAAGCACGGGAAACAATGATTAAGGCCAAGGAATTTTCAGAGGCCGCCAATGCTTCCAAGTCAGCCTTCATCGCTAACATGAGCCATGAGATTCGCACTCCAATCGGAGTCATTCGTGGATTCTGCGAACTACTCCAGGACGACGACATCAGCCCTGCTGAACGCCATGAATACCTCTCCCGCATTGTTCGAAACACCAAAGGTCTGACAAGAATCATCGACGATATACTTGATCTTGCCAAGGTCGAAGCCGGCAAGCTGGAAGTTGAGGAAATCAAATTCTCACTCAAAGACCTCCTGAACGAAGTCGTTGAAATGTTCGTGGATCTCGCCCGCGAGAAGAAGATCGGACTCGAACTGGCGAACAACAGTAGTCTCCCCGAGTTCGTTCATTCGGATCCCACCCGCTTACGGCAGATTCTTATTAACATCATCGGCAATGCTGTTAAATTTACAAGTAAAGGCAGTGTCCGGGTCCTGGTCGATATCAAAAAAGATCTCAAACGCGGTGTAAAATATGAGATCCGAGTCATCGACAGCGGCATAGGGTTGAGCCGGGATCAAGCGGACCGACTCTTTCAACCCTTCGTTCAGGCGGATGGCAATACCAATCGCCTCTACGGCGGCACGGGCCTTGGTCTCGTAATTTCCAGGCGTCTGGCCGATGCCTTAGGCGGATCGATCGTCATCGAGGATTTCGGCGAGGGCGCAGGCTGCACCTTTGTCATCTCGTTTTACGACGGGATCCGATCGCGTGAAAGTGGCAAAGCTGAGCGAGCGGCTTCGAATCCTTCTCTCGCCATTCAGCGAGCGGCAGAGGCAGTTAAGAAAGCCCTCTTGGACCTTCGCATTCTCGTGGCCGATGATTCAACGGACAATCAGATGCTTGTCAAAAGAATTTTGACTAAGCACGGAGCCTCAGTTGAGCTCGCGAACAATGGCGAAGAGGCTATTGAAAAGGGCATGAGTGCCGAGTTCGATCTCGTTCTCATGGATTTGCAGATGCCAAAGGTCGATGGCTATGAAGCGACGCGGAGCCTCAGAGCAAAGGGTTTCAAAAAGCCCATTATAGCCCTAACCGCACATGCTATGCTCGAGGAGAGAATCAAAACGAAAGAGGCAGGCTGCAACGCCCACCTCACCAAACCTATTAATTCTGTCGAACTCATTGAGACCATTAAATCCCTGAGTCGGAATCCTCCATGAATATCGACGATAAAAAATATCC
>SEDW01000679.1 GCA_004193325.1 Pseudomonadota bacterium
TCGTCCAGCGGTGGACGTAAACCAGGCTTCAACCTCTCCTTTCTGGAGCAGGGTGTAAGCCTCGACGAGCTTTCCAACATGGTTCGTCAGTTCGCAGTTCTCCAGGGCGCGCACGTGCCGCTCGACGAAAGCCTTAAAGCGCTTTCCAATCAGGTTGAGAACGAAACTCTTCGCAACGTTCTTTCTTCGGTGAAAGATTCTGTTTCAGAGGGTAAATCCCTGGCGGATTCGAGCGCGGCGTTTCCTAAGGTCTTCAACCGACTCTACGTAAACATGATTCGTGCGGGGGAATCTTCGGGTAACCTCCACACGGTTTTGGAACGTCTCTCAGGTTTCCTTGAGTACCAGGTCGCGGTTAAGGGCAAGATCGTTCAGGCCCTCGTCTATCCATCGGTTATGATCGTCGCATCTCTTGGTGTGGTCGGTTTCCTCCTCATCGTCATCGTTCCAAAACTTGCCAAAGTCTTTACCTCGATGCGTGTGGAAATTCCCTGGTACACCAAAGCCCTCATTCAATTCTCAAGCTTTTTATCCAATTATTGGTACATTCCGATCGCAGCCGCTGTCGGCGCGGTTTATCTCTACCAACGCTGGCTTGCTACGGCTGCCGGGCGCAAAAAGTACGATAATTTCCTGATCAAGGCTCCGGTCGTGGGTCCGGTCTTTATGATGCTTGGTGTGTCTCGATTCACCAAGACGCTCTCGACACTGCTAGCATCGGGCGTGCCTATTATCGCAGCACTCGATATCACCAAAAACGTTGTGAACAACATCATTTTGGCAGAAGTTTTGGAGCAGGCGAAGATTGAGGTTCAGGAAGGTAACAGTCTCGCGGCCTGTATCGGGCGTAGCGGAGTCTTCCCTAGTCTCGTGACGCACATGATCGCCACCGGGGAAAAAACCGGGGAATTGACCATCATGCTCGGGCACGTGGCAAAGTCCTACGATGCTGAAGTCGAGCGTAAAATTGCCAAGATGATCTCCCTTATCGAACCGATCATGATGATGCTCCTCATGGTAATCGCAGTCACGGTAATCGTGGCGATGGTCCTGCCAATGATGAACATTATGAAGCAGATTAAGTAGACGAATCTCGCTCCTAGGCCTATCCCAATAGGCTCAAGAGTGATAATCTCCCAGTCAAAGGCCGCCAGCTGGCGGTTATTCACAAAACGAGTCTCGCGGGGTTCATGAGGAACTCATCGAACTTAAGGTAAAGACGATCTTGAGGAGTCTTATATGATTTGGAAGAATACGCTGAATGTTGTGCTGAAGCCTTTTGAGAAAGACTTTCGTCGCCAGGCCGGTATGACGATTATCGAGATCCTGATCGTTATCGCCCTTATCGGTTCGATCATGACGATCATTATGACCAACGTTCTCCAAAAGAACGACGAAGCGAAAGTTGACCTTGCGCGTATCGCAGCGGCTCAGCTCGAAAACGCTTTGCGCCTCTATAAGCTTAATAACAACAAGTACCCAACGACTGAAGAAGGTCTTGGTGCTTTGATCTCAGCTCCAGCTACTGCTAAAAACTGGCGCGGTCCTTACACCGAAGCTGATAAGCTGAAAGACCCTTG
The DNA here is from genome assembly GCA_004193325.1 of Pseudomonadota bacterium. Classification (GTDB taxonomy): domain Bacteria; phylum Bdellovibrionota_B; class Oligoflexia; order Oligoflexales; family Oligoflexaceae; genus Oligoflexus. Next base: position 1,581 of record SEDW01000679.1, read on the forward strand.
GGACAATGATTTCGGTTATGAAGCTGTTGGTTCAAAAGGCTTCAAAATCACTTCCCCTGGTCAAGACGGAACACTTGGTAACGAAGACGACGTCATCTATCCTCCCGAGCCAGCCGGTACTGCTGCTCCAGCTGCTCAGTAATCCGCTCCGGGCCAGTTAGACGTTTTCTCCTCTATTCCTGACGATACGTTTCTTCGCTAAGACTCATCACATTATCGGGTGATAAGGTGATGAGTCCGCTCATGTCCCCTGGGGCATAAGGAGCAAAGCCGGTCATGCAATCCGTTCACGACGACCATTCAACATCACCGATGCAACGAGAAGTCCCGAAGCCTAGCGCTTCTGCGGGATTTACGCTCATTGAGATCATTCTTGTGATCGCTCTGATGGCAGTGATGTTTATCGTCATCGTGCCGAACTTCAATATCGTCCCGAGTTCTGAAGCGAGTGCCAAGATCAACGGTCTGACCGGTGACATTCGCGCGGCCTACGACATGGCAGTCCTGCACCGAAAGCCTTTCCGTCTCGCTTTTGAATACAAGACCGGTGACTACTGGCTGGAGACGACCGAGCGTCGGGACTTCAACCTTGGCGACATGCAGCTTAATCACGATCTTTCGCCGACTGAGTTGAAAGATGAAGTGGCCAAGTTCGAAGAGGACTTTCAGGAATACATCACCCTTGCGGGTAAGGACGTGGAAGACTCTGAATCGGAGTCAACGATCAAACCCACATCGCCTCTGATCGCCGCGAGGCTCAGCCTGCGGCCTGTCGAATGGCAGGCGGTTGAAGATTCGGAATGGAACAAGCGAAGCCT
>SEDW01000056.1 GCA_004193325.1 Pseudomonadota bacterium
GTGACGAACAAAGTTGCTTTCGCGGTCAGGCAGGCACTCTTTAAAAAGCTTACGGTTCTCCCCATTTCCTACTTTGATCATCAGCCACTCGGACGAACAATCACCCGCCTCACCGCTGATGTGGAAGGTGTGGAATCTTTTTTCAGCGGAACTCTGCCTCGCATACTCACAGCCACGATCACCATCTTTTCGGTGATCATCGCCATGCTACTCACCGATTTCAAGATCGGTGCGTGGATCGTGCTGGCGAGTGTTCCTTCCGCTCTTCTCACCCTGGCTGTGCGTCGCCCCGTCCGTTTCTGGACCCGCGAATATAAAAAGAAATCCGCAGCTCTCAATTCCAAACTCGCTGAAAACATCAACGGCCTATCGGTCATTCGTATTTTCGGCCTGGAGAAATGGAGCTCAGACAGTTTCCGGGAAAGTTCCAACGATCTCCTTCGCACCGCCTTTCGCATGATGAACTGGAACTCCTTTATTCGCCCGCTCTCGGCTTTCCTCTGCTCCCTTCCAATCGTTGCCATCCTTTGGTGGGGCGGGCATTTGAGTATCGATGGGGCCATGAGTCTAGGGCTTTTCGTGGCCTTCATTCGCTATACCGAGCGCTATTTCCGCCCGATTATGCAGCTCTCCTTTGAACTCCATCTCATCCAGGATGCCATCGCGTCGAGCGAACGCGTCCGCAAGATGCTTGAAGAAAAGGAAGAGGATCAAACTCTCGGCAAGCGCGGAAGTTATTCGGAAACCTTGAAAGGCGAAATCGAATATCGGGATGTGACCATGAGTTATGAGGGTGGCAAACCCGTGTTGCAAAACCTCAACTTTCATATCAAACCAGGCATGAGTGTGGGTCTCGTAGGCAAAACCGGTTCCGGAAAATCGACGACCCTCCATCTCATACCGCAGCTTTATCCCATCCAATCCGGAGATATCTTGATTGATGGTGTATCGATTCGGGAATGGGATCGTCAGTCCATCCGCAATCAAATCGGCGTCGTCTCGCAGGATGTTGTCATTTTTTATGGAAGCATTCGGGAGAATCTTCGCGCCACCCAGGGTGAAGGTGCCGACGTATCGGACGAGAGTCTCTGGATCGCCTGTGACAAGACGGGTTTGAGCCAACTCATCAAACGCATGCCCCATGGCCTCGACACCCTACTCAATGATGGCGGCAGTAACCTCAGCATGGGCGAGAGGCAGCTTGTTGCCTTGACCCGTATGTTAGTCCGAAATCCCAAGGTTCTCATCCTCGATGAAGCCACAGCCAACGTCGATGAGCCTTGCGAAGCCCTGATTCAAAAAGCTATCGTGGAATTGCTCGAAGGCCGCACCTGCTTTATCATCGCGCACAGACTCTCTACGATCCGGCATTGTGATCGTATTATGGTCTTCCATCAGGGCCGCATTCAGGAAGAAGGCCCTCACGAAGACCTCTTGGAGCAGGACGGCCACTACGCAGAACTCGTACGGAGACAAATCGCCAATGCCTATATTTGAAGACCTAAAGACCCGAATCCAAAAGGTTCTGGCATCCGGCAATGACCGCCCGCTGGTCGTCTTCGATGTCGACGACACCCTGATCGATTGTCGCTACCGAAAGTCTTTGGTCTTTCGCGATTTTGCGAATCAAGCTGAAGTGCAAACAAAATGGCCCAACGAGAGCCGCAAACTGCTTGATCTCGGCTGGGAACGTCTGACTTATCGGGTCGCTGACAATCTCGCTAAGATTGGCCTTCCCGAAGGTCCCTTTGGTTCTGCCCTTTTCGATTACTGGATGAAGCACTACTTCACCTATCCCTACCTCATCCAGGATCGCGCTTTTCCCGGCGCTCAGGATTTTGTGGCAAACTGTGTCGAACTCGGTGCACACATCGTTTACCTCACGGCCCGAGACCACCCCGGCATGTATCAAGGCACCATCGAAGCGCTGGAGAGCCTCGGCTTCCCTATGCACTCGCCCAAGACCCACGTCATGCTGAAGCCAGAAGTCGGTATGAGTGACCATCATTTTAAAGTAGGGGCGCTCGATCAGATCGCCTCTTTAGGCCGGGTTGTAGCCTCTTTGGAAAACGAACTCATCAATCTCAATGCCATGGCCGAGAAGTGGCCAGACGCGGCAATGTATTGGCGAAAAACGCTTTATGCACCCGATCCACCCCCGCCTCATTCCCGTGTTGAGATCATGCTTCAGTTCCCTTGACGTGCTAATCGCATTTTTCTCTGGTCGCTCCCTCACAAAACCCGCTAGAACTAGGAAACTTGTTTTTCCTAACTGAGGGGTCGATCATGGCAGGGCAGCGTTACATTCTCGCTTTGGATCAAGGGACAACCAGCTCGAGAGCACTCCTCGTCGACCAAAAGGGTCAGATCGCTGGCTCCTCTCAGGAAGAATTCCGGCAGATCTATCCGCAGCCAGGTTGGGTGGAGCACGACGCCAACGAGATTTGGGAAAGCCAGTTCAAGGTTCTCAAAAATCTCATCCAAAAGCTCAAAAGCGGCGATAGCATCGATTCGATCGGCATCACCAATCAGCGCGAAACCACCATCATCTGGGACCGAAAGACCGGAAAGCCGATTGCCAACGCGATCGTCTGGCAGGATCGTCGAACAGCGGATCAGTGTGAAGAGTGGAAAAAACGCGGCCTGTCGGAACACATTCAACAAAAAACCGGCCTCATCATCGACGCCTATTTCTCAGCTTCCAAAATAAAGTGGATCCTCGACAATGTTGAAGGGGCCCGCGATCGCGCAAACAAGGGCGAGCTCGCCTTCGGCAACGTCGACGCCTGGCTCATGTGGAACCTCACCGATGGCAAAGTTCACGCCACGGATGTGACGAACGCTTCACGCACGATGATTTTTAATATTCACACAGGCGCTTGGGATAAAGACCTTCTCAAGACTTTCGATATCCCTCTTTCGCTGCTTCCCGAAGTGAAATCCTGCAGCGAAATCTTCGGTCAGGTGGAAGCCTCCAAATTCGGTCATGCGGCTCCGATCGCTGGCGTTGCGGGAGACCAGCACGCGGCGCTGTTCGGGCAACTTTGCCTTGAACCGGGCATGATCAAGAACACCTACGGCACCGGCTGCTTTCTCATGCTGAACATCGGCAAAGAGGCTATTCTCTCCCACAAAAAACTTGTGACCACGGTAGCCTGGAAACTGAATGGCGAAGTCACATACGCGCTCGAAGGTTCGATCTTCATGGCCGGAGCCATCGTTCAGTGGCTGCGTGATGGTCTGCAGATGATTGAGAAGAGTGCGGACATCGAAGCCTTGGCGTCATCCGCTAAAGACAACGGTGGCGTTTACTTCGTTCCTGCTTTCACTGGGCTTGGAGCTCCTTACTGGGATCCTTATGCGCGTGGAACAATTATCGGCCTGACTCGCGGCTCGACCAAAAACCACATCGCTCTCGCGGCTCTGCAAGCGATTGCCTTTCAAACGCGCGATATCATCGATGCGATGCGTGAAGACGCCAAGATTCCAATAAAAGAACTTCGAGTCGATGGGGGAGCTTCGATCAACTCTCAGTTGATGCAGTTCCAAGCCGACCTCCTTTCGGCAACCGTCGTGAGACCGAAGAGCCTCGAGCTCACCGCTATGGGCGTAGCCTACTTTGCAGGTCTCGCCACAGGATTCTTCAAAAACATCGACGAAATCAAACAGCTGTGGACCAAAGAAGTCAGCTACGAGCCAAAGATGGATAAAAAAGAAAGCGCCAGACTCTATAAGACTTGGCAGGCAGCCGTGCAACATGCGGCCGGCTGGGCGAGAGAAAACTCCTGATTGCGAAGGGGAGGGAAGGGGAGCAACTTGAACAAAGACAATGTTTTTGCATCCGAGAAGGATTTTAGGTTTATGAGCTTACTCATCATCATCATGGGATTCGTCACGTTCCAGTCGATATACGGTCTTATTCAGAACCCTTTGTCTTCGTCTTATTCAACTCTGGCGTTTGCCTTGGCGATCAACGGATTTCTGATCTGGATGATTGCCAGCACCCGGTACAAGGTGCTAGGTGACAAGCTCGTGGTCAGGAGTGGGCCGATCCGCAAAACCATTCCCATCGCCGATATCACTGACGTTGCGCCGAGCAAAAATCTGATTTCAAGTCCGGCTTTGTCTTTCAATCGACTGGTCATCAATTACAAAGGGGGATTTGTTTACATCTCTCCTGAGCGACGCGAGGAATTCATTCGCCTTCTCCTTTCCAAAAATCCTTCAATCCTTTTGAACAAATAATCCCGAATACAAAAAGCCCCTCGAATTCTCCCGAATTCGAGGGGCTTCTTATTATCTCTAAAAATTATTTCGAAAATGCAAATTCAGCACGACGGTTTTTAGCCCAGGCTGATTCATCTTCGCCCTGTGCGCTTGGCTTTTCTTCGCCAAAGCTGATTGAAGCGAGGTTTTCAGCAGGAACGCCGACGGTTGTAAGATATTTCTTCACAGCGTCTGAACGTCTTTGGCCGAGAGCAAGGTTATATTCGATGGAACCACGTGCGTCGGTGTTGCCTTCGATATTGAGTTTGGATTCTTTGTGAGCCGCCATGTACTTGGCGAGAGCATCGAGCTGACCCATACCTTCTTTGGTAAGGGTGGCGTCATCAAATTCAAAGTAAACCACTTCAGCTGCAAAATCGATTTTGCCTGAAGCATCATCAACTTTAAAATCGTTAGGATTAGCCGCTTCGTTTTTGCCTGCACCGGCAGCTGCGGCTGTTACGCTTTCGTCAATTTTTTTATCTTCGCTGGTACAAGCAGCGAGACTTGAAACGAGTACCGAAACCAACGCCAGCTTTTTCATTAACATCATGTGAGTGCTCCAAGAGGAATGTATTGGTTAAAATCGTTTGCCGAGACCTTGAAGTGCACAGAGGGGGCCATAGTCAAGGCCCTGATTTTATGATACCTGAATGTCGCTTCTTCCCACTTTTGTCCAGTCCTTGGACAGATGATGCGCGGGCAGAAGACAGATCAGGGGCTAAACACCAGAACAATATAGACAAAGAACATCACGAGATGCACGGCGCCCTCGAGCAGCGTCGTTCTCAGATTGGAGAAGGTCAGGGTGCAGAGGAGAAGCGTGACGGCGAGCAGAGTCATCTCCGTTGGCGCAAGGCCGAGGATAACTGTCTGACCCGTAAAGAGACTGATGGCGAGCACCGCCGGTACAGTGAGACCCACAGTGGAGGTCGCGGCACCGAGACAAAGGTTTAGGGCACGCTGGAGATCATCACGAATAACCGCACGCAAAGCACTTATACCTTCTGGAGTAAAGACTATCGCTGCGATGATAATACCGCCAAGTGCTGGGGGCAATTCGAGCGCCGAGATTCCGAAATCGAGGATCTTTGCCAGGTTTTTAGAGAGCAAGACGATCGGTAGAATATTCAGCAGCAAAAGAGCCAGATGTTTTAGGACCGTAGCCATGTCCGGCCGAGGTTTTTTCTTAACGGACTTAACTTTGTTTTTCTTATCTTCCTTGAGTTTCTTCGCTTCATCGGGATGGATAAAAAATCCGCGATGTCTTCCCGTTTGAATCAGGATGAAGATCGCATAGAGCGCAATCGTGAAGATGGAAAAGGCAGTGGCCTGCAGTGGCGAGAGAGTGCCGTTATCAGTGGATTTTGTAAAGTTCGGGAGGATGAGCGCAATCGATGTGAGCGGGATCAGCACAGCGAGATAAGCAGCAGCACCCTGGAGGTTATACGACTGCTCCTTGTGGCGAATACCGCCAATCAAAAGGCCAAGGCCCACGACCCCGTTCAGAACGATCATCAATACGGCAAACATTGTATCTCGACCGAGCGTCGGAGCTTCTTTAGCCCCGAGCATTACAGCCGATACAAGAGCCACTTCGATGATGACGATGGAGAGGGTAAGAACTAGAGTTCCAAGAGGTTCGCCCAGGAGTTCAGCGACATCCTCGGCCTCATGCACGACGCCAAAGGCCGTGTACATAATTACCGAGAAGAGCCATAGAAAGAGCAGACCCGTTGTAAGATTAAGACTAAGTCCTGTGAGCCAGTCCGAGCCAAAGATGAGAAAACATATGACTGTGGCCCAACTGATAAGCAGAGTGGCGATAGCGTTTAAACTGAGGGGCTTTTTTACAGTCATAGAGATATTTCCCAGGTGGCAGAGAGAGATGACTCCTAACACTAGGCGGATATTTCTCGATACTGTCAACCCGATTCTGCCTCGTCAGTCCTTCGCCACGCCGACTTCAAGCCATCCTAAATAGCCTTCATTGCTGGCTCTGGCAGCGTCTCGCAAAGTATCGCGCTCGATCTTCGAAAGATTCCCGACTTGTCTGCGAAGACGTAGCACAAGCCCACGATCCGGATCATCAAAACGATCTGTCACGCGCCCAATATCTTCGAGGAGTTCGAGTAAATCCGCGAGTTCCTTCTGCATGGCATCATCCTTTCAGTCAGGGCGATCAAGAGCATCTGTCCTAATAGATTAGACAGTTCTCCCCTTATAGTCAAACCGGCAGAGCGGCCCGGAGGCAGCTCTTTGCGGCTCGAATCGACTAGGCGCGCTTGTAAACGGGCTGGCCCTGAATGTTGAGTTCTTTGAGGCAGCGATCATCAGCAAAATGAATGAGAGCCGTGAGCCTCTCTTCCGCTGTGGTCGCCATTGCGAGGTGTCGGGCGAGGATGGGTCTCGACTCGGGATCGATGACCTGAAAATCGGCGATATAGCCCTCTTCGAGGCAACCCAGATTGGGAAAGCCCAGATGCTTACCAGCAGCCACTGTTGCCAATGCAAAGATATCACTGGGGCTCAGGCGTTCCTGCTTCAGCTGAGCGACCTTGTAGGCTTCGTTCATCGACTGCCACTGGGAAAAGGATGTTCCGGCGCCGACGTCAGTTCCGAGCGTCACCTTAAGGCCCTGCTCAAGGTAGGATTTGCCTTTGAAAAGTCCACTTCCTAAAAAGAGATTGGACGTGGGACAGTGGCTGATCACCACATCCCGCTCGAGCAGAAGCTGCTCATCCTCGGCATTCGTGTGAATCGAGTGAGCGAGAATGGTTTTCGAATTTAAGAGATCGCGAGAATCATAGACATCGAGATAAGACTTGGCTTCCGGATAAAGTTCCGCCACCCATTCGATCTCGTTTCTATTCTCAGCATAATGCGTCTGCATATAAAGGCTTGGATCGTCGTCATGCAGTTTCGCAAGCATCGCCATGAGCTCATTCGTGCAGCTTGGAGCAAAGCGCGGAGTGAGAGCGTAGTGAAGCCGATCCGTTTTCTTATGCCACTTTTTGATAAGCATTTCGGTCCAGGCTTTATCCTGTTCGACGTCCACACTGATTTCATCAGGACAATGACGATCCATACTCGTCTTACCGAGGATGACTCTTAAGCCGCGACGCTCAAACTCTTCAAAGAGAACATCGGTGGCCTCGCCACAGGAGGAGGAATAAACGACCGCGAAACTCGTTCCATTGCTCGCGAGTTCGTCGACGAAGTTTTTCGCCGCATCTTTCACAAACTGCGTGCGGCCTCGAAAAGCTGCTTCACGAGGAAAGGTGTAGCGCTGTAACCAGAGAAGCAGCTCTTCCGCACAGCTACCGATCATATCGAGCTGTGGGAAATGAATATGCGTGTCGAAGAATGAGGGTAGGATCAAAGACCCCGAATAGTCGCGAACAGGCAAAGAGGAATATTCTTTTGAGATATCGGCAAAGTTGCCTTTCTTAAGAATATGTCCCTTCGTGTCGAGAAGAAGTGCTCCGTCTTTGAGCTCTTCCGCGCCGTGCCCGAGCGCGGCCGAGGTCACTTGTAGAATATGGCCTCGGACGATTTCCGAGGCGTTCAGTGTCGGCATGGACTTATACTTTCTCAGATGTTGCAGAATAAGTGATCTTTGGATAGCGCTCGTTAAGGAACTTAAGCTTCCAGAGATCTTCGAGCAAAATAGCTTTCGCTTCATGCTGATCGTAGCAAATCACCTGAGATTGGGCTCTTACAAAATCCTCCATTGCTTTTGCATCTTCGGAGAAAATCCAACGAGCCGCACCATAAGGAAGACGCGTAAAGCGAACCTTGACATTGTATTCATGCTCAATGCGGAACTGGACCACTTCAAACTGAAGAACACCAACCACACCAAGGATTTGCTCGCTTCCGTAGACGGGACGGAAGACCTGCACTGCACCCTCTTCCGAGAGTTGGTCGAGCGCTTTGTTAAGCTGCTTCGACTTCAGTGGTTCGGCAAGAGTCACGCGACAGAAATGTTCTGGCGCAAAAACCGGAACACCGGTGTAGTGAATTTTTTCACCTTCGGTCAGCGTATCACCAATCTTAAACGTCCCTGGATCGTGAATACCCACGATGTCGCCAGCAAAGGCTTCATCGACCAAGCTTCTATCCTGAGCCATAAATTGTGTCGGCCTACCCAGACGGTGATCTTTATCGAGACGCACGATATGCGCCTTCATACCCCTTTGGAAAAAGCCTGAGCAGATACGGATAAACGCAACGCGGTCGCGATGCTGAGGATCCATGTTTGCCTGAATCTTGAAAACAAAGGCGGTGAATTTTTCTTCGTTAGGAGCGACCCAGCGCTCTTCGCTGTTACGGCCTGTTGGAGCGGGAGCGATGTTGATCAACGCTTCAAGCAAAGGTTCGATACCAAAGTTATTCAACGCCGAACCAAAAAACATCGGAGCGAGATCGCCGGAAAGATATTTTTCGCGGCTATAAGTATCGCCTGCGCCATCGAGGAGTTCGATATCGAGAATGAGTTGATCCGTGAGTTCGTCACCGAGCTCCTCACGCACGAGAGGCGAATCGAGCGACATACCCTTGAGTGGAACAGGACGCGAACGCTCAGCTCCACGTTCGTAGAGGAGGAGTTCGCGGTTGTGACGATGGTAAACACCACGGAAACGCGGGCCCATACCGATCGGCCAGGTCACAGGAGAAACGCGAATACCGAGCACGGTCTCCACTTCTTCCATGAGCTCCCAGGGATCACGACCTTCGCGGTCCATCTTATTGACAAAGCCCATGATCGGCGTTTTGCGACGCGCACAGACTTCGAAGAGTTTTTTGGTTTGATCCTCGACACCGTTCGCGGCATCCATCAGCATCAAAGCGCTGTCGACGGCGGTAAGGGTACGGTAGGTATCTTCCGAGAAATCCTGGTGACCTGGTGTGTCAATCAGGTTCATCTCGCAGCCTTCGTAGGTAAACTTCATCACCGAACTCGATACCGAAATCCCGCGCTGCTTCTCAAGCTCCATCCAGTCTGACGTTGCAAACTTTTTGGAACGCTTTGCCTTAACAGACCCAGCCAAATTGATCGCTCCACCGTAGAGGAGCAATTTCTCAGTCATTGTCGTCTTACCAGCATCCGGGTGAGAGATGATGGCAAAGGTCCGGCGTTTCGCAATTTCAGCTTCGAGTTGCTTCTGATTCACGGGTCTACCCACTTGTCGAGGATTCGGCACAAAGAAGGAATTTTTAGCGGAAAATACTGGGAAGAGCAAGCTGGATGCTTAATTTTGGCTGGGAAAAGAGGTGAAGTCCAAGTCGCTTCACCTCGTGAGATCAGGTCTGTTCGTCATTAGCGGAAACTGCGGGTGCCTGGTAGCTCTTGTGTCTTTCCGAGGACAAATGTCCCGTCCAGCTTTCAAAGCGGCGATTCGTATGACCCTCATCACTCCGGTAACAAAAGATGTAGGTTATGGCACGAAGCCGCCCAAAGACCTTTGCTTCTTCCCCCTGATAAATCAGTGTTCTCCACGTTCCGCTATCAAGAAAAAACTGATCCCCATCGCGAAGCGGCACTTGATCGGGATGATGGGTATGGCCTGCGACCACGGTATGCACGCGGCCCGTGATTAAAGACTTTTCTTTGGCAGCAAAGACTGCTGGACGTCCAGCCTCAACTTTAGAACGCAAATTACCAATTTGGTTCAATGCAAAATTGAGAATCTTCGCCGGCAACCAGCGGAGTGCAGCTTGCACAAAGTAGCGGCCTGGCGGCAAAAACATGAGCCGGAGAGGAACACTTTTAGCCTCTTTGCGAATAAATTTTAGCTTGGCTACCGCATCAAATGCCTCGCAGAGAATCGGCCGCAGAAGATCGATCGCGCGTTCTTCAAGCTCCATCTCCCGCGCTTTGGATTTGGCGGATTTAAGATAAGCCATGAGATAGCCAAAGAGAGCCGTTGCAGGACGCACATCATCAAAATCGAGAAGCCCCGAATAGAGCTGACGATAGAACTTGCTGCGATGCCCGCTTCCGGCGAGGATCGTTTCGTAAAGCTGATGAAAACGATAGGGGAAATAGCTGACGAGCTCGAGGGTCACGACATCACCCAGGCAGGCGTAGTTGTAGCGTTCTAATCCCGCATTTTTCGGAGCGGATTGGGCAAAATTCGTTTCATCATATTCGTGACCGTGACGCACAAGCACAGCATAGCTTGGACGATCCTTCAAAGCCTCAAAGAGAAACTCATGTTCAAATTCCTCATCGGCTCCCGGGACGTTGAGAAGAGTCCGAACAGATGACCTTAGACTTGGAAAAGCATTGAGCAAACGATCGTGATTGCCTGGCAGGAAACGGACCTTGAGCTGGATTCCGCTCGCAATCTGCCGATGATTCCCTTGATAGGTGAATCTTTTGTGCAGAACGAAATTCGCGAGGGTTTGAAAGAAATCTTTATTATCATTGATGATACGGCCTAAGATTTTGTGCAGCACCGGCTCGAGTTCAGGAGGCGGCAGACCGTCATGATAAGGTCTTAATCCAGCCTCAAACCAGACATCGCTCCGATTGATTTCAAAGATATCGCCCGCCAGACAGAGAACAATCTCTTCCAC
>SEDW01000680.1 GCA_004193325.1 Pseudomonadota bacterium
TCCCAAGGATTCGGCTCAATTTGCTTCATGCCGAGGCTGATACGACGGTTTTCAGTGTCGATCGCGAGGATGACAACTTCAACTTCATCGCCAACTTGTACGACTTTAGAAGGATGCTTGATGCGTTTCGACCAAGACATTTCGCTGATGTGGATCAAGCCTTCAACGCCTTGTTCCATTTCAACGAATGCGCCGTAATCGGTAAGGCTAACAACAGTACCTTTGACGCGTGCATTGACTTGGTAGCGTTCGCCAACAGTCAACCATGGGTCGTTTTGTAGTTGTTTGTAGCCCAAAGATACGCGCTGACGGCTTTCGTCGTAGCTGAGTACCTTGACTTCGATTTCTTGACCAACTTCGAACATTTGCGAAGGATGGTTGATGCGGCCCCAAGACATATCAGTGATATGGAGGAGACCGTCGATGCCGCCAAGATCAATGAATGCGCCGTAATCAGTGATATTTTTGACGATACCCTTGAGGACTGCGTTTTCTTTGAGGTGAGAAAGTGTTTCGCTACGTAGTTTCTCGCGGTCTTGCTCAAGCAACACGCGGCGGCTAAGAACGATGTTTCCACGTTTCTTATTGAACTTGATGATTTTGAAGCTGAGTTTGTTGCCGATAAGTTTGTCGAGGTTGCGTACTGGACGCAAGTCAACTTGTGAACCTGGCAAGAAGGCTTTAACGCCGATATCAACTGAAAGGCCGCCTTTGACGCGAGCGATAACTCGGCCTTCAACGATTTCAGATTTCTCGTATGCGTCAGAAATGCGGTCCCATGCGCGGAACATTTCTGCTCGCTCACGGCTAAGGACCATTTCGCCTTCATTATCTTCGAAAGAGTCGAGGTAAACTTCGACCATATCACCTTCGCTGACGCCGAAAGAGCCGTCTGCGAGATAAAATTCAGACTTAGGGATTTCGCCTTCAGACTTGTGACCGATGTCAACAATGACTGAGTCATCTGTGAAGCGAACGACGCGACCGGAAACGATCGAACCTTCTTTCACGGAAGCAGAACCTGCCTCGTCCAACAAGTCGGCAAATTCTTGGCTTTGGCTCTTTTGGTGATCGAAATCAGTGTCTTCGTCTTCCCAACTGATTTTGCCGATACCTGCAAGCTTGGAATCTTGTAATTGCATGATTAGTGTTAACTCCTGATATTGTCCGCCCATCGGACATATTTTTCGCTTAGAGCTTGAATCGTTAACATGGAGGTCTACAAAAGTCAATGAAAGCGCGCTAAGATGTGGACTACTAAAGGGCTGATTTCTCTTACACGCCGAGACAGGAAAATAAGATGAATTTAACGCAGATTCGCCGCTCATTTTGTGCAGCAAGCCTTCTCTCATTATTGACTTATCTTGCCCCTGTCCTCCACGCTCAGGAGAAGGCTCCGGCGCCTCCCGAAACTCCCGAATGTAAGCCGGTGCAAGGGGTTACTCCTGACATGCCTCGGGCGGATACTTATAAAGGCCTCCCCTATCAACCGGGTGAGGAAGTCCGCTACATTCTGAAATATGGCGCTCTCAAGGTTCATGTCGGATACGGCTACCTGCGGGTTCAAGCTCCGATCAAACAACCTATCAAGACACTTGGAACGGACGGCAAGGTCCTCGAGGAAAGCCGTTGGCATCGCGTTTACGCAGCTGAGGCCTACACGGGTGATTGGTACAAGTACATCTTTGCCGGCCGCGACAGTCTCCAATCCTTCTCCCGACCCTGGGATAGCTCGGTAACGAAGTTTTACATCAATCAGAATGAGGAAAAGCCTTTCGTAAGAAAGTTTCATGCTGAGAAATGGCTCGACTTCGATCATTCGAATTGTCTCGTTAAACAAAAATTCGTTGATCATAAGAAGAACAAAGAGAAGCTGACAGAAAGCTATATGGATCCCGCTGCACTCGACGCGATGTCAGCAGCCTATAAACTCAGAACCTTCGACTATAAGTTGAATAAGACTGAGCGTGTTCTCGTCTACACCTCCGAGCAGAACTGGTGGCTCGAAGCTACGCCGACTGCAATCGAGGATGTCACAACCGCGATTGGCAAAAACAAAGCCTATAAGCTAACGGTAAAGACCTTCCTCGGCAAAGAGCTTCAACAGAAGGGTAACCTCTATATCTGGGTTGCAGCCGACCACCCTCAACACCCGATCCTTAAGATTCAGGGTGAAGTGACCTTCGGTTCGATCTACATGGAGATTGATCGCTTTACGGCAGGTGTGCCTTTGGATGGTTCGGTAACGACGACGCCGACTCCGGTTGGAGCATCAGCGACACCGCCTGCACCAACAACGCCGCTTCCCCAAGAGAAAGCGGCGCCGAAAGAAAAAGCTAAGAAGTAAATCGTTAGAGACCAGCTTCAGCCAAGGCCTCAATCGCGTTCATCT
>SEDW01000681.1 GCA_004193325.1 Pseudomonadota bacterium
GATGACTGTGACCTTCAAATCAAGTCTGTATCGCAAAAGCTCAACGAATCAAAAACCACCGTCATCGGTAATTATTCTGTAAGAGAAATGGGCCTCACGGTCCGCTGCGACTGGGACGAAGTCCTCGCGCAGAATAAAGCCATGGCCTGCGCATCAGGCGCCGACGGCATCAAATTCACGGAGATCACAGCTCCCAACTGGGACAGTAGCTGCTACCAAACCAACGCTGACTTCTACACGTTCAATACGAAATAAGCCTTCAAACACCGCGATCGAGTAGGAGGGGGCGCTAGCCCCCGTCCTCTCACACCACCGGACGTACGGTTCCGTATCCGGCGGTTCATTTAAATAGACTTGAGCTTTTCAGCCTCTGTCCGCAGCGACACCAATCCACGCTCCATGAAATAAGCATTCTTAAATGCCCAGTGCATGTGAGAAGCATCCGAGTTCCACCAAGGACCACGTCCATTGTAAGCTCCCAGGGCCGCTCGCTTTACTGAGTGCCCTGCGGCCTTCAGGTTGGTGAAGCGGGTCTTGGGCTTCTTCCATTGCCTCCAGATGAGGCAGCGCAGTTTCCGCCTAATCCACTGATCGAGCGTCTCGAAAATCCCTTTTTCCTCAGCGTAGCCGAAGTAGTTTATCCAACCTTTGAGGTATGGATAGAGATCTTCTTTGATGAAACGCTCAACGTTTCTTCCTCGCCCTTTTCGAAACAACGCCCGGATTGTACCTTTGAAGCCTTTCAGGGCAGCCTTGGCTACTTTTCGTTTAGGCATAAGCTTATGCCATGATATCGAGTAGCCGAGGAACTTTCTATTCCAAGGACGATCCACTGCACTTTTCTCGGTATTAACCTTTAACTTCAGGTTCTTTTCGAGATAATTCGTGATGGATTCGAGGACACGATCGCCCGCTGCCTGCGACTTAACATAGATGTTACAGTCATCGGCGTAACGGACGAATTTGTGGTTTCGGCTTTCCAATTCTCGATCCAGATCAGTTAGAAGGATATTCGATAGAAGCGGCGAAAGCGGTCCACCTTGAGGCGTTCCAAGATCGGTCGGTTCTAATTCCTTGCCAACCATAACTCCCGATTTCAAATAACTGCGTATCAGGCGAAGAAGGGTTTTATCCCCGACTCGACGGTAGATGCGCGCCATCAGAAGATCGTGATTCACCCGGTCGAAGAACTGTTCCAGATCCACATCGACGACATAACGATGACCCTCACGCACAAACTCCTGAGCTTTACAGATCGCTTGATGAGCGCTCCGTTCAGGTCGGAATCCGTAGCTTGAATCAGAAAATGCCGGTTCAAATATGGGACTGAGAACCTGGAGGATTGCTTGTTGAATAACGCGATCCAAAACCGTAGGGATACCAAGCTTTCGTACCCCACCGTTTGGTTTCGGAATTTCTACACGCAACGCGGGTTGCGGCTTGTAGCGTTCTTCAACTAGCTCTCGTTTGATTCGAGGCCATTCTTTTACTAAATAGCTTTGAATCTGGTCGGTCGACATCCTGTCGATACCGGCAGCTCCGCCGTTATTTATGACTTTTCGAGTGGCCCTCTGCATGTTTTCGCGTTCGATCACCGCAGTCATTAGATCTGTGAGCTTAGGCGGATGAAGATCCCTTGTCGCCCGAGTGTTGGACCCACCTTCGGAATACTCTCGCGCTTTCCGAGCGCTACCTTCCTCCAAGGTTTCAGGCATTTCGGCCTTCTGATCGAGGTCTTTTCCACTCATGAGATTTAGGTTCCCTACCTTATTTAAATGTTTGGGCCTTCGACTGGATCGAACAGTCTTAGTATGCCCGCTGCTGACTTCTGATATTCTCCCGGAGCCTCACAGCTTCAGTGGTATCAGATCTCCCCGGGTAATGCACACTCACCTTCACACTTATGCCTGCTGCATCTACTACCGCGCGTTCCGTGTAAGTATGGGACTTTGATGAAATTGGCCATCTATTCCCACGCAGCAGCCTCATATGCAGTTTCTGTACGTCAAGCCAGTGCTTTGCCTTCGGCTTCCTTCAGATTCCACCTCACGATGGACACCCTTGCCGTTCGGCTAACGCTTCCCCTTACCGGGTGCGTAGAGGACTTTCACCTCCAAGTGAGTGCGCCCTGCCGGGCGCACCAATAAAAAAGGCAGTGGACGAGCCGTCCACTGCCTTTTTCGTGCCTAAGAGAATCAGTTACAAGGCAAACGACTCGACGAGGAGTTCTGCTGCAATGGCTTCCAGTAACGGTCAAGGAGTGACTGAGTGACATTCGCATCATTGACGACCAGGGTGAATTCCTGGAGGTTTGCCGGATAGAGGTTTTGCGATCCGATGGCAAAACTTGCTTCATCGACAATGATGAGTTTTGGATGCGCGCCGATTCT
>SEDW01000682.1 GCA_004193325.1 Pseudomonadota bacterium
AGCACAGCTGCGCTGAGTCCGAAGACGGTCCAGAGATGCCAGGATTTGCGGCCATCACTGGCGCCTGCCTCTTCATGACGAATCCGCCGGAGGATGAGCTGATACTCATGGGGCCCGGATTCGGGAACAGGTGGAGCACCTTTTTTGAGAAATTCCCTTAACTTGTCATCACTCATACTTCCACTCCTTCCTTTTTCATAAAGCTTTGCAGTTTGGTTCTGGCACTATGGAGTCGCGATTTGATGGTGCCTTCCGGCAGTTTCAAAGACGCGCTGATTTCTTCGATCGTACTGTCCTCAAGATAAAAGAGGACCACAACGACCCGTTCCTTAACACTCAGCTTGTGAAGAGCTTTCTCAACGAAGTTTTGGTTGGAAAGATCTTCCGCAAAATTCTCACGGGCAACGGGTTCATCTTCATTATCGCTGCCGAAGCTCAAGAGGCCTGTCCAGCGTTTCTTTCGGTAATGGTCCTGCACACTGTTCACGCATATCCGGTGTATCCAGGTCTTAAGGTCGGCTTCTTCGCGAAAGCTGTCCTGAAACCGATAAATACGGACGAACACATCCTGCACAAGATCATCTAAATCATTTGAGCTGACCATCCGCGCGAGGATGCGGCGAACTGTAGCTACATGCTGATTATAGAGAACCGAAAAATCATGACTGCTCCGGTCATTTATGACGTGGGGCCAATCCGCGACTTTCGTTCCCATTCTTACCCCTTGGCCTGAGTGAACTGAAGGTTTTGCGCTGCTCGGGAGTCAATAGAGCTCTGACTTTGAGCATATGCTCTAGCTGTTGTGTTTCCAATTCGTTTCTTTGTTTCATCAGCTCACTGTGCGCTGAACGAATGGACTCATCGCTGCTCTCTCCATCGAGTACGCTATCCAGTTTTTCTCTCGCTGCGGCCACTGCAACTTTGTTGGCCTCAACGTTTTTCTGCATCTCTTCCCGCATGACCTTCATCTGTTGTTTCTGCTCAGCGGAAAGATTCAACTTTTCGAACACTTTAGTAATTTCAACGGGTTCCGAACTAGGTCGAGCTTGAGCGGGACTTACAGCCAGCATCGAGACGAAACATAGAGCTCCCAGCAACTTCATAAACAACTCCCTTCGCTCATCACTAAGTTAGACGCGATCTGGTGGATTTAGGTTCAATTTCTCTTCACTCAAACCTTAAAATTTTAACCTATTGATTTTTAAAGCGTTTAAAAATTCGTAGGTCTGTCGAAAAATAATTCCAACCTTTTCCCGACTGCCTACGTCTAACCTGGCATTCGAGTTGAGAGACAGCTCGAGCACTTAAAAAGAAAATCGGAGACACTATGAAAGCACTTGTTATCGCATCTATGACTGTTTTGTTGGCTCAAGGCGTTGCAATGGCGAAACCTGCTCACAAGGGCGCTGCTCCAATCGAAGCTCTTGATGCGGACAAAGACGGCAAACTTTCTAAAGACGAAGTAAAAGCTGATACAGCTCTTACTGGCAAATTCGATGAGCTCGACGCTAACAAAGACGGCTTCCTCGACAAAGACGAACTCAAAGCAGCTCATCCAGCTGGCCACGAAGCTCCACACAAAAAATAATAAGATCTAGCGATACTCGCGAGGGGCTGCACATCGGTGCGGCCTTTTTTTTCGTCTATATTATGCGACTTCTCTTAACTGGTTGACCATCCAAAAACAATTGTTAGTCGCCGGTGAAAAGACTTTTCCTGGCAAAAAATTGAAGATATCCCCACGTCCTCGAAGCCTTAGCCGCATGAGAGGAATCCAGATTCTTACTCCGCGTAAAATCTCAATTGAAGCGAGCTTTACGGGCTTTCGCGACTCCTCTACAATAGAAATATCCACCGATTTTCCCGACTGACATCAAAAAATCACCATTGTAAACCGCTGATCCGGATATCTATTTGCGCAGTTTGCCAAATAATACCGAATTTGTTGTCTCATGGCGCTCAGTCTCAATTTGCGAAAGCCGATTACCTAGTTGTCGACAGGATTGGAAAAGCCCTCGACAGCTTCTGAATATAGAACAGGACGAAAGACTATGAAAAATCACCAGTTCGCTTTGATCTTAAGCTGTTTGATTTCTTTGAATTTTGCATGTGAGGATAAGTTTCCGGCTCGCGATTTGAGCGGGAACTATACCGTTAGCAAAGGCACTGTACGCATCACCGCAACAGTGAAGCGCGAAGAAGAGTTACCGATCTGCGATGCCACGAGTCAGGGTCTGGCTGGCTACATCGTCTCGTCGGACGAATTCGTGAAATGTAAGAATGGCCGTTGGCGCGGCGTGACGCCAGGTGACACAAGTTCGAACTACATTGCGCGTTCGCCGATTCGTTATTACGAATGGGAAGACAGTGTAGCGAATAAACGTTGGTT
>SEDW01000683.1 GCA_004193325.1 Pseudomonadota bacterium
AAGGGCGTCGCATCAAGAGTGGAAAGGGTTGCAGGAAACTTTCTCGATCGCATCCCGCTGGCTGATGCTTATATCTTAAAAAATATTTTCCACGATTGGGATGATGAATTCTGCTCGCAGATTCTGCAGACTTTGAAAAAAACGATTCAAAAGGGGCAGAAGGTCCTGATCATCGAACAACTTGTAGAACGAAACTGCAGCACTGGTGTTGGGCCCGCGTCGGAAGCTCAGATGATGGTGGTTTGTTCTGGAGGCAAAGAGCGGTCACAAGCCGAGATTCAGGAGCTTTTGAATAAGAATGGTTTCCAGCTGGGCAGAACATTTCTCCACCCAATCGTTAGCATCATTGAAGGTGTTGCGCCTTAGTGCCAAGGGCATGAGCGTCAGGAGTAATGTCGAAGGAATCATGAAATTGGCACACATCTTGAAGATAGTGTACTGTTCTCTTAACACTCATACTCATCAGGAGCACTATCATGGTCGGAAAAAATCAAACGAGCAGCAGCACCAAAAACCAAGGCGGCCATCGCAAATCCAAGACCAACAAGGAATTGGGCCAAAAGCTTGCTCTCGAGTCTCATGCTGTAGGGCGTAAAAAGAGCCAACCAAATCTCGGCGACATTACCCCAGCTAAAAAAGACGAATCCGCTAAGAAGTGAATGAAAATAGTGTCAGCACCAATATGGGTCTTGAATCCGTTCAAGGCTCATGTTTGCGTTTGGGGCTAGAAGTTTCCTGTTCGAGGGTGCCGTTTTAGTCTCGGAGGAGCTAACAATTGTTTAGGCTGAATCTCGATTGTACAGAATCGATTTCCTGACAAAACTTTTTTGCACAGCGTCTATGATGGCGTTTTAACGCCAATATCTTCCCTCTCCCATTTCGACTTTCCACGACAACTCCTGGACGTAGACCGACTGAAGTGAAAATATTTTCCCGTCAGTCCCAGTAGTTTGTTCCCATGGAGGAGTCCGAAATGAATGTCTCAGAGAAAGAAAAACGTGAAGGTATTGCAGGAGAACTCGCAGATATCTTTCATCGCCAGTCAGCGATCGTCGAATGTAATTCAATTCTTCAATTCAACGTCGGCAATGCAAAATCAAATCGTTTTCAAAAGATGGCTGAGGAAGACGAAAAAAATCTCAAGATGATTGAAAGTGTTATCAATAGTTTTGGCCTGAGAGTTCCGGCCAAAACCCTTGCTGAAACAATGTCTGAGACCTTGATAGAAACCGTTTCGGACGAATCGGTCACACCTCTCGAGCAGCTCGCGCTATATACCCTGACTAAACAAAATCAGATGATGTGCTGCCATCTCGTTCACAAGTCAGCACAAGTGTCTGCAGCCGACATCAAGTTAGCATTGACGCCTTTTGAGGGGATCTATGCAAGCTTTACCAAGCAGGTCGCTGAGCTTGTGGTTCTGACTGAAGAGTTTGGAGTCGAGTGGCTCACTGGAGAAAAACCAGCAAGCGGAATCACTGGCCGAGTTCGAGACGCTATGGCGACTGTTATGGGTGCAGTTTTAAGCAAGACAGCCAAGCCCTTCGAGGAAATGAATGTCATGGAAGTCCTTGCTATCGAGCACCGCAAGGTTGATGCGCTCTTCAAGGAGATCGAAAGCGCTGACGATCATGAATCCGCAAAAGGATTTTTTGCTCAATTGAAGGGAGATCTTACAGCCCATTCCATAGCCGAGGAAGACACTGTCTATTCCACTTTCAAGACATTTGCGGATTCGAATGAAAAGATGGAACATGCCCAAGAAGAGCACATGGAACTTCGGAGCATTCTCGATGAAATCAGTCTGGTTCTGGATGATGAAGACGAGTTCTCGGCACGAGTCGAGCAACTTAAGGAAAAGGTCCAGCATCACGTGAAGGAAGAAGAAACAACCCTCTTCGCACTCATAGAGAAACATTCCAGCAAAGAGCAACAGATTGCTTTATCCAAAGCCTTCCTCGACGAGAAGAGAGTCATTCAAATAAACGTTGGGACAGACGACATTGCAGCCTCTGCCGCCAACGATAGATCGATCGGAACGAATACAAACTCCAATGATGCTTCTCTCTAATAGAAACTTATCAATAGGGTCCCATGGAGCCGTTCTGTGGGACTTTAAATCGGAGGCCGGTCTTCACTCCAAGGCGACAGTTGAATGCCAGCGTGATGCTCGAGTCTCATTGGATTTTTGACTCGAGGCACTTCCGAATCCGCCGAGCGATGAGCATGGCGTTCAAACTCGATAACATCGTGCGCGCAGAACACATCGACTTCAGACACCCGTTCGATCGATAATTCTCTTAAACGCTTCTGATTCCAAAGGCGTGATTTACGGTTTTTCTCCATCATCGTCTGATAGAGTTCCAGGCCCGGGGTGCAGTGGGG
>SEDW01000684.1 GCA_004193325.1 Pseudomonadota bacterium
CGTTCAGAATTTCTGTGATCGCTGTAGGCTAAAGTCCCGGACATGCTCAGCGCGAGAGTGCGATTGGCCGAAGGATGAAAGTAGGCTGTCGAGCGGAAGGCCTTCTCCAGAGCGTCCTTAAGAGCCTGGGAATTGAGGCTACCGGAATAATTTAGATTCTCGACCTTATACTGATTCTCGAATTTGACATTCGAATAGAGCCAGGCGTCATCGATCTTGTTCTTCGAGGACCAGGCGCTGCCCCAAAGGCTGCAGTAGCGGCTTACGAAGGTTCTGAGAAAAACGTCCTTGCCCGTTGGCAGGCTCTGGAGATTCGTACATTTCTTTTTGCCTGAAGCGGTGTTCTTGCTCCGTACGGCCTCGAGGTCAGGCGAGGATCCATTGTTCTCGAGGATCATCTTGTGAGTGTGCCAGAGCCAGTAGGATCGCTCAGGAAAGCCGGAATCCACCTCACGGTTCATTTCTCCAATCAGGTAGTCTTTGGAGGATCGAGATTCCGTCTCCTGCGTCTCAGCAATGCCTGAGGTAAATTGAACTCGCCAGCTTGCCTGTTTCTGAAGCAGGTTTTCGAGTTTATCAGCCGCCACAAGAAAATTCTTGGCGAGGCGGAGCATCCGGACCTCGATGAGTCCGACATCAATGATTTTGACCCGGGCCTTCTGGAGTCCGCTCATAGCCTTGCTGTCGTTCGCGTCCTTTTGAAGAGCTTCGTTGTAGGTCTTCTCAGCCTCGAGGTAGAGCCCCTTCTCAAAGAGATCATCACCTTGGTCGGTGAGGCTGCTGCAGGCCAGCTGGCAGGACAAGAGAATGAGGGCAAGCAATTTTTTCACGATCAACCTCCAAAGCTTTCCAATATGACCAATATGGTAGCTCATTTTTGCAATGATCGCAAAAAAGCCCGCCTTTTTCAAAGCGGGCCGTCGGTGCGGAAAAAGGCATCAATTGCCGATAAAAATGTAATCCGAGGGCTTGGCGAAGACTGATCCTGCCTGGACAATCTGGTCGATTTCCGGTCCATCGACGTAGGTCATGTAGCTCAAGTCCTCTCCGAGAAAAATCTTTGCCCAGGCGATGGCCATGCGGGAGATTTCTTTGTGTTTGCTCGCCCGTTTGACCAAGGTTCCGTAATGATCGAGGCCATTGATGTTGGCAAAGGCCCGCGGCGCTGAATTGGTCATCGAGCTGAACACCCGATTCACTGTCGAAGCAATTGCCACGTTGTCTTTGTTTCCGGCGATGAAGAGGTAGGGGACATTTGTAGAGGGCGCTATCGGACGATACGCGTTGAGTGTGACGACTGCTTTGATTTCATCCTTCAATTGGTTCGCAGCAATAACAGCACCGGCTCCACCGAAGGAGTAGCCCATGATGCCGAGTTTTTGATTGTCGACCTTGCCTTGCAATGGGCTGCCCGACCGCAGATTTTCCTTTTTCAAAGTCTCAATCGCTGCCACATGCCCGGCTGCCCAGATCTTGGTGTCGAGAGAGTAGGGATTGCTTGGGGTAAAGACGATTGTGATGATTCCGTGACTCGCCAGCTGTTGGCCAAGCCAGGCTATATCTTCTTTGTTGTTAGTGAATCCAGGCGTGAGCGTAGTCGCAGGAAAGGGGCCATCACCCTCGGGCTGATAGACGATCGCTGATTTGTAAGAGGCGGCCGTTAGGTTACCCGTGTAGCTGCTTACTTTCAGTGAACCCGTCTCGGAAGGATCTTCGATGAGGGCAAAAACTTCATGAGATAGAGCAACCGATTTGCTTTCAGCAAATAACGAAGTCTGACAAAGCGCAGCGAATCCCAGAATGATCGAGAATAAGCCGCGAGAGCTTGTGGTCATAGTCTTCTCCAGAAATGACAATTCTAAGGGTCAGTCCTCTTCAGCATCGCATGAGATTTCGAGGAAACAAAAAGAAAACAGAAGACGATTCGAATTGCTAACCGGGCAATAGATTTTAGGCGATTGTGAGGCTATTTGAGAGAATTTGAGGTGGAAAACGACTCTACAGATTTAGGATCAGTCTTCTCTCGTGAATTTAATTTCGTATAAGTTTCAATGGGATAGGTCTAGAAAAATGGGTTCTCTTAGGTGGCGCTCGAAAAAGTCCGATGAAATCCGTATCTGTTTTGAAGTTTAGGTTGGTAAAGGACATGTGATGGCTCTGAATCGTGCAGACAAGAAAATAAGTGGAATCGATTGGATCCGATCTTCGGGAGCGATTGAAACTCACTACGATAACTCTTCTAAGAAGGGTTTGGTGATTTTCTTTGTCGTCCTCTTTACGGTACTGTTCTTTTTTAACCCAATCTACCGTTTCACCAACCTCTCCCAAATCGAGCAGATCGCTTTCGGCGGGATCTACGTTTTTTTTATGCTAGTCCTTCTGGTT
>SEDW01000685.1 GCA_004193325.1 Pseudomonadota bacterium
AAGGCGAGCCACATACCCCTTCGCTCGTTTAACGCCGACGGCAGTCTGCTCGCGCTAGGTATCGATAGCGCCAAGGGTATTGAACTTTGGCTCGTCACTGTAAAGACGGGAAAAGCGCGGCAAGTGAAAGGTGTCTATCTCAATGATAGTTTCGTCTCGCGATCCATGATCTGGAATCATGACGATAAAAGCCTGCTCATCGCTGCCCGAGTCGACAACAAAATTGTCTTGAAACGGGAAACGCTTGATACGCCGAGTATCGAAGAGGCCAGTGGAACCAAGATCCAGGCGCGAAGCTACCCCTACCTTCTTCGTACCGAATCCGACCGTAAGCTCTTTGAACGGGCAGCTGGCGTTCAGATCATGGCCGTCGACACGTCTACTCTCAAAACAAGGCTGATCGGAAAGCCTGTCCTCCTGTCAGAAATGGAGCCGGCACCTGATGGCAAACATCTTTTGGTGCAATCCTTTGCCGAGCCCTTTTCTTTCGCTGTACCAGCAGAAAGATTTGGCGAAAAGGTCGAGATCTGGGACCTGGCCAAGGGCAGCGTTCAATCCCTCTTAAGTATCGCTTTGGCTGAAAACGTTCCTCCTGAAGGTGTTCGTACCGGTCCTCGTGGAATCGGCTGGCAGGTCGGACATCCGGCTCGCCTGTTATGGGTTGAAGCCCTCGATGAGGGAGATCCCAGGAAAAAAGTGGAACATCGCGATCGTCTCATGAGCTGGGATCTGCCGTTCAAGGGTGAGGCCGAAGAACGATTTCGCATGAAGAATCGATTCTCCAGCATCCGCTTTATGCCGGAGAATGACCGTCTTCTCATCGGGGATTCCGATCGAGACAGCTTTCAGACTCTTGTGCATCAGATTGATTTAAAGGATGCAGCGCAGAAAAAACTGATTCTCGATTACAATTCGAAAGACGTTTATAATTTTCCGGGCAATATCGTCATGCAGCCTGATGGGAGTGGAGAACAAAGAGTCGTTACGGATGGAGATTGGATTTTCCTCGATGGCAACGGCCGTAATCCAAGCGGAGAAAAACCCTTTCTTGACCGCCTGAATCTCAAGACCGGCGTTAAGGAAAGGCTCTTCGAATCGGATGGAGCGAGCGAGTTTTTGGAAGAATTTTCTTTCTTCCTTGGCCGAAAGACGAATCAGCTTGTGTTATCTCGACAATCGGCATCGAGCCCGCCTAACCTTTGGGCCGTGGATCCGCTCACCAAGACGAAAAAGCAATTGACTCAGCGCATCGACAACGTTCCAGAGATGTCAGGCGCTATCAAAAAGCCGCTCATCTACACGAGAAAAGATGGTCTCACGCTCTCGGCGACTCTTTATTTGCCGAAGGATTATAAGGAAGGGACTAAGCTTCCTGCAATTATCTGGGCCTATCCTGAAGAGTATCGCGCAAAGGATGCTGCAGGGCAGGTAAGAGTGTCGGACAAGCGCTATAGCAGGCCTTCGGCGATTGGGATTGCCTGGCTCGTAACACAGGGCTTTGCCATCCTCGATAACGCGGCGATGCCGATCGTCGGTGAGAAGGAAACCGGCAACGACGCTTTTATTGAACAAACCGTTTCTAATGCCGAAGCGGCCGTGGATGCTTTGGACAAGCTCGGCGTTGTCGATAGAAAGCGCATCGCAGTCGGAGGCCACAGCTATGGAGCTTTCATGACCGCCAATCTCCTGGCTCACAGTAATCTCTTTTGTGCCGGTATCGCCCGCAGCGGTGCCTACAACCGCAGTCTTACGCCTTTCGGATTTCAAAGTGAGCGGCGCACCTTTTGGGAGGCAAAAGATTTTTACATGAACGTCTCTCCCTTTGCCGTTGCCGACAAGATCAAGACTCCTCTGCTTCTCATTCATGGGAAAGATGATAACAACCCGGGGACGCTTACGATGCAGTCGGAACGAATGTTCCAGGCGGTCAGGGGAGTAGGGGGAGTCGCACGTTTGGTGCTTCTCCCCTACGAATCCCATGGCTACATCGCCAAAGAAAATGTGCAGCTCATGCACAATGAAACGATGAGCTGGTTGAATCGATTCTGCGGCGAGAAGAAATAAGAATCACCAGGGGAGCGTGTCGCCGAGGTGAAAGAAACCTCCGGTCGGCCCGTTGTCGGGTAGTAACGCGAGTTGCACGCTAGTCTTGGCCCCATCGACGATCTCGAGGCTTGCTCCAGCTCCGCCCATATCGGTCTTGACCCAACCAGGATGCGCTGAGTTCACTTTGATTTTGCTATCCTTGAGCTCGTGAGCCAAGTGCACGGTAAAGGCATTGAGTGCGGTTTTCGAGACATTGTAGGCAAAGGCCTTGGAGTTATAGATCGGAGATTTTGGATCGGAGTGAAGAGTCAATGATCCGAGAATGCTGGAGAGGGTCTTGGACGATGGATAGGAGCCATCGGCTTCTGCTTTGTCGACCATGATACCCGCGTTGTTGATAAGGATATCGAGCTGTCCAAAAGTTTTTTGGATGTAATCGTAGACCTTCGTGTGCTGCTCGAGTTTATTCACGTCGAATTCCAGAGCCACCGATTCGATGCCTTGAGCCTTTAAAGCCTTGACCGTTTCCTCACCGCTTTTCTTCTCGCGGATACCAAGGACGAGAGTCAGACCTTCTTTGCCAAGTTGAACCGCAGTTTCCAGTCCAATGCCACGATTTGCTCCGGTGATAAATACGACTTTACCTGAGTGACTCATTTTCAAACTCCAATAAAACTAATTTCAGTCAGCAACTGAACTGATCGGTTCACTATCTACCTCCTCTCGCGCACGCGCAAGCAGTATTGTGAACTGATCGGTTCAAAATATGTAAGTCTATAATTGTATGGATTTAACGGATCACATGTGGCGGACGGCATGCATCAGACTGTCGATGCGGGCGGAGAGGAGGTCTTGGCTTGAATTGATATTTTCCTCAATGCAAACGCCGGAGAAGAAGGTCGAAATCAGGTCTGCGATCTGCTCAGAAGGGAATGATGTTTTTTCCGCCTGAACATTTTTTAAAAAAGCGTTTTGCAAAGCGGCACGATTTTGCTCGATGAGTATTTTCGCCTCAACCGGCAGCTGCCCGAGTTCTCTCAGGCAAT
>SEDW01000686.1 GCA_004193325.1 Pseudomonadota bacterium
CCGCACTACTATTCTATTCTCATCGTCGCTCAGGGCAAACATCGCGATCTGAACGATCTCATGAAGCAATCGGGTGCTGACGCCGCCTGTCTCTACGAGCACACGCGCCAGGATCTCGCGAGCCGTGTCGATACTCTGATGAAACTGAAGAAAGCTCATGACAAGGCAAATTCTCTCGCCATTAAATTGAGTCACACGAAGGAGACGATCCGTGATCTTGAAGATCAGGACAGCATCACTCGCCTCTACAATCTTTCGTACATCAACACACGCCTCGAAAAAGAGTTCCGCCACTCGGAACGCTTTCAGGTTGCGCTATCCTTTATGATCGTATCGATCGAGAGCTTTCATAACCTGACCCACAGCAAAGGCCCGACCTTTGCCATTAAAGTCTTGCAGCAGCTCGGCAACGATCTGATTCATCTCACTCGCGCCGATGATATCGTGGGCAGAAGTTGGGGCGGAGATTTCTACATCATTCTCCCCGAGACAAAGACCGAAGGTGCAGAGAATCTCAAGATTCGCATGATCTCGCATATTCAGGACCAGAGCTATGGTCTCGATGGGGATAAGATGAAGCTCGAATTTAATTTCGGGATTAGTACATTCGCTGGAGAAACTAAAGCAAGCTTTGGAGTCCGGGAAATTCTTTTGGAAGCGGAAGATGCTTTGAAGAGCAATATCCTCCTCAAAGCCAGTCACAAGATGATCAAAGTCGCTAACTGATCAGAGCTTCATACTCCAGCCCACTCGAAGCTGGAGATTGCTGGTCGAAAGTGGTCCCGCCAGTTCTTTCCGCACATTCTTCTTCGCCTCTTCTGAATTCGTTGTAAAACTCGAAGTCAAAAAAGCCGCCGAACTCAGACTAAACAAATTGTAGTCGAGAAAGAGTCCATTCGAGAAGATCCACATCACACCGAGATTTGCACCAACGCTGGCGCCACTCATGTCGAAGCGCGAGTTGAGCGAGGACGCGAGACTGTCGCTGACGTCATCGAAGCCCGAAGGTTTGATGCTTCCGCTCCAGCGCACGAGACCGGCGAAAGGTTCTACATAGAGAGGACCGAATCCGAGGAAGAACCATCGCGCTGCGTAGTAGGCACTTTGCGAATCGACCTTCACCTTGTAGTTGCGGCCGCGATAGTTGTCGGAAAATTCGAAGTTTCCGCCACCGATGCTTCCGCTTTGAATGACTCCCCTACCCGTCCAGAGAATACTTCCGCCGTATTCCGACCAAGGCATTACGGGCCCGAGGTTTAGGGCTATGCCTCCCTCGAAGCCTGCCTGACGTTCTTTCTGAGAATATTCGAGAGGATCGACGTTGCTTTCCTCGGCGGCGAGGTTTTCAGCCGCGAGTGTGTCGACCAGAGTTTCGTCCTGAGGATTAGAGATCTGGCTCGGATTTTCGGCGAGGAGTAGATTCAGACAAAGCGCGACCAGCACAGGGGACCTCCTTGGACATAGCTCAGTCGCATTCTAGACTGAAGCCAAGCCAAGGCGCAAAGGACTTCTCAAAAACTAGGAGGCTTTGGCGTCCTGTTCTTCTATTTCCAGACCGATTAGGCGCGCCAGCGGGGCGAAAAGCTGCGGATCGAGGTAAGCCGCAAGGCCGCTTTGCATAAGGCTGTAGGCTTCGAGAGGCGTATGGGCGCGCTGATAGGGCCGCGGGTTCACCAGCGCCGCGAAGACTTCGGCGAAGCTTAGGATACGAACTTCGAGCGAAAGATCCTTCTTCTTCAGACGGTGCGGATAGCCCTGACCGTCGGGACGTTCGTGATGATGAAGAACCATTTCCAGAACGGTTGCCGAGAGACCAAGATTTTGCAAGAGGGCGACGCCGTCTTCGGGATGTTTACGAACCTGTTTCCACTCTTCGTCTTTCAATGGGCCACGACGGTTGAGAACGGCCGGCGAGAGATAGAGGTTTCCAATATCGTGGAGCACCGCACCAAGCGCGACATCCCAGAGTTTGACATCTTTGCTCAAGGTCACAGCAAAGGCAGCAGTGCGCATGCAGTGATAGAACGTGTAGGGATCGTGTTCGGCGATCTGCTCGAGCAGGCTTCGCACGCGCGGCTGCTGATAGAGAAAACGCGAGAGAGCGGTGGCTAGGGCTTTCAAAATGTTGCCTTCGTTCTCGCCAATATCGAACTGATAACGAGCCTTCATGAACTCGGAGAGACCGTCGGCGATCAAGAGTGAAAATTCTTCGGTGGACAAGGATGGACGCCAGGGACTGGCTTCGAGCAGTCCGGAAACTTCGGCCTGACGAGAGGATTCGAAGAAGAGGACGAACTGGCTGTTTTGCAGGAGATCAACCTTCTGCGCAGTGCTCCATTGGTGCCCCTCTTTGGTGTAGGGGACCATTTCACCGTTC
>SEDW01000687.1 GCA_004193325.1 Pseudomonadota bacterium
ACGAACAACGCAAGAGAAGTGATCAAGAAGCTGACGCTGCAGTATAACCGTGCACGTCAGGCAGCGATTACAAAAGAGCTGATCGAAATCATCAGCGGTGCGGAAGCTTTGAATTAACTCTGAGAAATACGAGAGGAATTTTACATATGACAACGGGCAAAATCGTACAGGTCATGGGACCAGTCGTAGACGTCGAGTTTCCCTCAGGCGTTCTTCCTACGATTTACAACGCGCTTCGTCTGACTAATAAAATGATCGACGACAAGCAAGAAAACCTCGTTCTCGAAGTGGCTCAACACTTGGGCCAGAACGTGGTTCGTACTATTGCGATGGATGCTACCGACGGCTTGGCTCGCGGTATGTCTGTTCGTGACACAGGTGAGCAAATCACTGTTCCAGTCGGTAAAGCAGCCCTAGGCCGCATTATCAACGTCATCGGCGACCCGATCGACGAAGCTGGTCCGGTTAAAGCTGAAAAACGCTACCCGATCCATAGAGCTGCTCCTAAGTTTACCGATCTTGCGGGTCAAACCGAAGTTTTGGAAACTGGTATCAAAGTTGTCGACTTGATCGCGCCATACGCTAAAGGTGGTAAAATCGGTCTCTTCGGTGGTGCGGGCGTAGGTAAAACCGTTATTATTCTCGAGTTGATCAACAACATCGCGAAGCAACACGGTGGATTCTCGGTATTCGGCGGCGTTGGTGAGCGAACTCGTGAAGGTAACGACCTTTACCACGAGATGAAAGACTCAGGCGTTCTCGACAAAGTTGCTCTCGTGTTCGGTCAGATGAACGAGCCACCCGGAGCGCGTGCACGCGTTGCTCTCTCGGCTCTTTCTATCGCTGAATACTTCCGTGATGAACAAAACCAAGACGTTTTGCTCTTCATCGATAACATCTTCCGCTTTACCCAAGCTGGTTCTGAAGTTTCCGCGCTCCTTGGCCGTATCCCTTCAGCGGTAGGTTACCAACCAACTCTGGCGACAGAGATGGGTGAGCTTCAGGAACGTATTACAACCACGAAAAATGGTTCGATTACGTCTGTTCAAGCGATCTACGTACCAGCGGATGACTATACCGACCCTGCTCCAGCAACTACCTTTGCTCACTTGGATGCATCGACTGTATTGTCTCGTCAAATCGCTGAGCTCGGTATCTACCCAGCTGTCGATCCACTAGGTTCAAGCTCTCGAATGCTTGACCCACAAGTGGTTGGCGAAGAGCACTATAACGTTGCCCGTAAGGTGCAATCGATTCTTCAACGCTACAAAGAGCTTCTCGACATCATCGCCATCCTTGGTATGGACGAATTGAGCGAAGAAGATAAGTTGTCGGTTGCGCGCGCTCGTAAGGTTCAACGCTTTATGAGTCAGCCATTCTTCGTAGCTGAGCAGTTTACCGGTAGCCCTGGTAAATACGTGAAGCGTGAAGACACCATCAAAGGTTTCAAAGGTATTTGTGAAGGTGATTACGATCACATTCCAGAACAAGCCTTCCTTTACGCTGGTGCGATTGAAGAAGTTCTTGAGAAAGCTAAGAAGATTTAATCGGCGGGAATTTTTATGACCACTACTTTTGAGCTAAAAGTTCTCTCGCCAAACCGTGCTTTGCCTTCCTTCAAGGCAAGGTCTGCGGTTTTGCCTGGTACACTTGGCTATATGACGATTCTTCCCGACCATGCAGCGATGATCGCCGAATTGGAAGCTGGAGAAGTTGTTGTAGAAGCTCAAGGTGCACCTGCTGAGCATTTCTTTATTTCTGGCGGTTATGTTGAAGTCGATCACAATCGAGTCAGCGTTCTTGCCGATGTTGTAGAGAAGGCAAAAGATATCAATCTCGCGCAAGCGGAAGCAGCATTGAGCGCGGCGCAAGCCGTACTCAGCTCTCTGACTCCCGACGTCGATGTGGAAGAGGCGAACCGCGTCCTCCGCAGCGCTCAGGCCCGGGTTCAAGTCGCCAGAGGCTCAAGTCAGGTTAAGCACTGATTTAGTTTGGGCGAAGCGTGTTCGAAACGTTTAAGATGAAAAGAGGAGTTTTACTCCTCTTTTTTTCGTTTTGGGGGAACGCGGATGCTCATCTGGGACGGCTTCGGCCTGCAATCCACACATTCCGGTATCGGCCGCTACGGTCTGGAACTCGCCGAAGGCCTCGAAAGCCTCTCTCTAAGCCCCAAAATACTCCCGAGCGTGACAAGTCTCGATCCCGCTTTCAAACGCTGGGAGGCGCCTCTTCCGGCCTTTTCCCTTGGAAGGATCAAGCCTCTTTCCCTTTGGAAGTCCGGGCGCCAGGCGAGGGCAGTCATCGGCAACGATCCGGGTTCCCACATTTTTCACGGCCTAAGTAATTATAATCTTCCCGATCTGCCGAAGACTTTTC
>SEDW01000688.1 GCA_004193325.1 Pseudomonadota bacterium
AGCATAATCAACTAATGAATCCACAGTTATGTTGTCGATTTTCCCCGTAAGAAGCTTGCTTACTCGCGGTTGTGGAATGTCCAAGATCTTTGAAACTTGGTGCTGAGTGTATTTATTTAAGCGAACCGTTTGAACAATCTTAATGTAGAGATCCGATTTCATTTTCATTTTTACGCTGTCTTTTTTTGAAAAGCCAATGTCCTCGAACAAATTTTCGGAATCAGTAAATTCAATAGTTTCTTCTTCGATATTTGTAACCATTTTATTCTTTCCCATGGAAGCCT
Organism: Pseudomonadota bacterium; assembly: GCA_004193325.1. Taxonomy (GTDB): domain Bacteria; phylum Bdellovibrionota_B; class Oligoflexia; order Oligoflexales; family Oligoflexaceae; genus Oligoflexus. The sequence goes on from SEDW01000688.1 coordinate 285, forward strand.
CATTTACTTAGGTTGTTTTATTCTTGCGGATCTGTTCTTGGAGAGTTCGATAGCGACTCTGGCCTTTTTCAATATCTGGTTTAGATGTCTTGGCAGAAGTCTTAACAAAACTGTGCAGTACTGCGATACAGCCCTCTATCTTCGTCACAAAGAAACAGCGGCCCACGTTTCGCCCTTCAACATCAGGCACTCGAATTTCAAAGACTCCACTACCAACTGTGGGCATCGGCTTGAAATCATCTGGCATTTCACCAGCTTCAACAAAGCGGAGCTGGTATCCAATATGTTCTTTCACTGCATCTGGAAGATCAGAGAGATCTTGCCGAGCTTTTCCAACCCAAATTATCTGCTTTCGACGTTCGCCGGGCTCTTTTTGGTCTTTAATCATAGAAATGCTCTTACTCACGCAAGGACTTAGTAGAGAAGAGGTTTCTCTCCAAGGATTATCGGATTTTTATAACTAAAATGATATATCTTTTAAAATATAAATGTATCTAATTGATTATATGAGGATAAAATGCAATCAGCTACTTATATAGGTCCAATAAGCTTAAATTAAACTCAAGTAATTCAAGGATAACGGACTAAGCTTGAATTAAACGTGGCTCATTAAAGCTTTATTACGTCTAAAAGACACATCAGTAAAGAATCGATGGGTCGTGGATAATGTCATCGCTTACGCAAGCACTCAGGTTTAGAGCTGCATCACGGAACTGCACATACACGGTCGCATTGCTCTCAATCTGGCCAAGCACCCACGACTTCGTACTACTGAAACTCTCCCAATAGCCACCACTCGCACAAGCCGCATCATTCGTTACATAGACCTCGAGCGGTGACGAATCGCTAGCGGCAAGGCTAAGCGTGACCGAAGTCGATCCTGTTGCCGAGTCCCCATCGTTGATAACAACGGAAGGCGCCGTAGGACTCTGACTGTCATGGATAACCGTATCCGTTACACAAGGCGATTCATTGCCAGCATTGTCTCGATACTTGGCATAGATTGAATTGCTGCCGTTTCCATGGCTGAAGGTCCAGGCTTTGCTATTGGAATAATTCTCCCAAGTCCCGCCGCTGCTACAGCTGGGGTTCTCAGTAATATACATCTGATCGGCTGCAATCGAGCTGAGCGTCAAGGTCGTCGCGAGCCCTTTGATATATTCCGCACCCTCGGCAATGCTCACCGAACTCATAGTCGGAGCGATTGTATCGATCGTTATAGGATTATTCGAATGGACAAAGTTCGAGAAGTTGCCAAGTCCGTCCTCGCCCCTTACGCAGGCAAAGTAGGATGAACCATCAACGCCTGTGAGGCTGTGGCTAAGTCCCGTCTTCGAGACGACCTCTGAGCAGGACGTCATACAGTTAGCCGAGCTACAGATCTTCACGCCGTAACCCTTCACTCGGGAATCGGTCGATGGATTCCAGCTGAAGTTAACGGTAGTGGTTGGAGAAAAACTGCGGGTAAACGCAACGCCCGTTACGGAATTGAGAAGGACCTGGATAGTGTCGCGAGCAGGCGCTTCTGTGATTACAGCATTCTCACTGTTAGACGTGATGGCATCATCGCTTGCACCAACGCCCGTCTTAAGATTGACTGGACTCAATACGCGGGAGGCAAGACTTCCTCTGCGTGCTTCAATCCAGACCTTCTCGGGAAGGGCCATGACGCTAGAATCGATAGCGAAGGAAAGCTCTGTGGTGCTGGCTAGGATCTGTTTCCGATTCTCATCGCGATAGATTGTATAACTGCTCGCGTAAGGTGAAGCCGTCCAGCTCATCGTCGTGAGCTTATCGTCCGTCGTTACGCTGATCCCTTGCACAGGCGCGAGAGCGGCTCGTGCAATCACCATAAAGGCCATGGCCGACCGGATACTCTTTTGCTTGGATTTCACTTCGATCATATAATAGAGATTGGAATCGATTGTTTCAGGGTAAGTCCAGGATTCTTGGCTGGTCACTCCAGATGGGGCTGTCATCGATTTTGATGGAGCCAGCGCAGACTCGATTTGCGTTGCTTCAAACGCCATCCCACTGACCCCATCAAGTGATGACGCAAGGCTAAGTGTGGCAGCTGGCAGAGTCGTTTGT
>SEDW01000689.1 GCA_004193325.1 Pseudomonadota bacterium
AATTTCATGGATCGCAAAGTCACCTACATGAAAGAAGATGCCTACGATCTGAAGTTGGCCTATTCCATTACGATTCATAAATCTCAGGGCAGTGAGTTTCCTGTGGTGATCATTCCCGTGACGATGCAGCACTTTATCATGCTGCAAAGAAACCTGATCTACACCGCACTCACCCGTGCCCGCAAACTCGCCATCCTTATAGGCACCTCGTCCGCGCTGAATCAGGCGATTCGCACGCAGACGAGTCTTCAGCGTCAGACCCTCTTAGTCCAACGTTTGAATAGCGGCCGATAATTGCCCGGAGTTCCACGATGAGCCTTCGTTCCAGCCTTCGCGATCTCAGCGAGAACAAGACAGTCCTCTACGCACTCATCGCGATCGTTGTGACCCGGGCCATCAGCGGCGCGTTGCTCGCACCGATTCAGGATGAAGCCTATTACTTCTACTGGGCCCGCTTTCTGGACTGGGGATACTTCGATCATCCCCCGCTCGTCGCGTGGATTTCAAGCCTGATTCAGGTCTTTCCCTCGAATGTTCTGGCTGCACGGGCGGGAACAATTCTGCTGAGCGTTCTCAGTATTCCCCTCATGATCAGTCTCTTCAAAACCTCTGGCCTCCGTGAGAAAGAATCCCTCGGCACCGCTCTGATCCTTGCGAGTGGCAGTCTTGCCGGCATTCTCCTCGGCTACATTACAACGCCTGACATCCCTCTGATTTTCTGTTGGATTGCAGCTCTCCATGAATGTGCCAAGGCTCTGAAAGACGATCCCAAACGCTGGCTCAGCGCAGGGCTTTTTACAGGTCTCGGCATCATCGGCAAATATACGATGGTGCTCATCGGTCCGGTTTTTCTCATCACCTTGCTCTTTCATCCAAGGAAATTGAAAAATCCCTGGCCCTTCCTCGGCGGCCTCGTCTGCGTGCTCGTCCTACTCCCCCACATCCTCTGGCTCAAAGATAATCAGTGGATCACGACCCGTTTTCAATTCGGTCGCGGCCTGATGAGCCAATATGGAATTGACATGAAGCTCGGCAGCGATCTGCCCTTAGCGCAGGGCTCGCTCGATAGCAGCAAGGAAGCGAAGCTCGCGCACTTTTTCATCCTGCCCGAGGACGAGAAACCTCTATCCAAACCCAAGGCAAAAGGCTTTAAAAAAGCCATCCAGAGCTTCGGCGACTACCTCGGCAGTCAGCTCGCACTCTGGGGACTTTTGCTCGTGCCGCTTATCTATTCCCTCTTCAAAAAGAATCTGCGGAAGAAGGCCGAGTGGACCTCACCCGCTCACCAGGCCCTCATTACCTCAGCCGCGATTGCCCCGGTGCTCATCTTCGGGCTCCTGAGCCCTTTCCAACATGTCGAAGCCAACTGGCCTGCCATGTATTGCATCGCTGCCGCCGCGGTATTCGCGCAGTATGTCATAATCCCAAAACGCCTGATGCTTATCGCCCTCGGAATCAACCTCGCCTTGAGTCTCATTGTGAGTTTTCACACAGTCTATCCTTTACCATTCACGAAGCCTCACAAGGACCGCCTGCTCAAGGAAACTCATGGCTACAAGGATTTTGCCGGCCTTCTAGCCGAACTTCCGCCAGCGCCGATCTTTGCCGACACCTATCAGAACGTGGGTGAGCTCATGTTCTACCAACCGAATCTTAAGATTCAGCAGTGGCCAGGTATCGCACGAACCTCTGAGGCAGCGCGGCGTCCGGAAATGAGCTACTGGCAATGGAAGGATGTTGAAGCGGAGGGAGGATTTTTTCTCGTGATGGATAACTTTGTCCCACCCTATATTCCAGGCGCGGAAATCGACAGTCTCACCGAGATTTTGGATTGCCCGAATGGACAGCTGGCCTTGAGCAAATCGAATCCACTAGGGCTCTATCAGAGGCCTTGTGAGGGACGTATTCATCGCTGGAATCTGGCTTATTATCTGCTGAAGTCTAAGGCGGAATAGAAAGAGGATGAGAGGCCAGGGAGACTACTTGATGTAGCCCTGGTAGATATCTTGCTTGTTTTTCTCTTGCACAGGCGCAGCCATCTGATGATCAGCCAGGAACTGGCGGATGGCATAACGCGAATAACGAATATCGAACTTCTTCAAAATCTTATAGATGTCGAAAATCATCGACTCGGCATTGCGATAACGCCACATCGGATTAAAGCGCAGCGAGCTCTTGGTCAAACCCTTGAGCATCTGCTGCATTTTTTTGTCGTCAGCCTGTACCGCATTGAAGTCGATATTTTTCATCGACTGCACGATTTCTTCGCGGTCTTTGCTGGCTTTTACAGCTTTTTCGCCGCTGATCATTTCAAAGATCAACAGGCCGATACAGTAGAGATCAGACTGATTGATAATGGAAGTCTCAGCAAT
>SEDW01000690.1 GCA_004193325.1 Pseudomonadota bacterium
ACAATAAAGCGAAAACCATCCTCTAAACGCCGCTCACCCAGGTTGGGATTGTTCAGCGCTTTGAAGGACGATTTCAGACTTGCTATTGCGCGTCGGGACTGCGACTGGACATTCTTATTCATTTGATCCGAACTACTTGTGTGTCAGTGATGAGGTCGTGAAGCGCTCTCTTGTCCTTGCGAATCGCAGCCATCAGAAAGCCAATGCCGAGACTCAGAAAACTCACTATCTTACCCACGGTCTCGCGCAAAAATCCAGTGGTAAAGGAAACATTGGTGCCGGTCTGATAATCGACGAGACGAAGGCCCATAACGGACTTGCCTGGCGAGGCACCCTTTTTACTGTAGAAATAACCGAAGTAGCAGCCTGAAATCACCATCGACAGGAGGTTGGTGAAGAGCATAAACGGGATGCTGGGATTTGTTTTGTTCTGCAGCATGCCAAGGCCCAATGTGATCGGCAATGAGATGACAGTCACTACCAGACCATCGATCACGACGGCCGCAAAACGCGCCCAAAAACCTGCGGGGACAACTTGGTTGCCCTCAGGGCTTGCAAAACGGGGAATCGGGTTTGAATCGTTACTCATGCTTGGATCCTTTTCATATTTTTTTGGCGGAAGTATTCCGCGGCAAATAAGAACTTATCTTTGGGATGCAGAGGAAAATCCTCGGTCGTCTGAACGAGCGCGTCTGCAAATCGCTCCCAGCCTGCGATCATGTCAGCAGCAATCTCAGCTCTGTTACCAACGTGATACTGGTAAGAGAATTGGAGAAATTCTTCTTCCTGATCCTGAGTGAACTCTCCTATCACGACCTGACTCTCGATCAAGAGGTAATCCTCCCGTTTGAGGTAAAGGTAGTGGATTTCGTTCTCAAGAGATTTGGAATAGACCACCATTGTACCTGCAAAGAGATCACCGAGTCTCTGGCCCTTGGCCGTGAACAGTGTCGAGAATAGTCCTGGGAAGAAAAGCATACAGTCGACGTAGCGAAACACCTCGCGGCCCATAACCTGCTTCATCGTTAGCCGCGAGCCGTTGAGGGAGACAACTTTCAAACCCATAAACTTTTTACCGGGCGTGGTACCTTTTTTGAATTCCTGGACCACGAAGTAACCGTGATTGATGATGAGAATTCCGAGGAATACAAAGATAAAAATTCCAAAAAGGAGCAAGATTAACCACGTGTTTTTCGCGAGTGATTGCACTGCCCAGTCCCTAAACGTCGCTAAGGATAAACCACTGACTGCACCCGCTCCGCCGATCACCGCAATGATGACGATGACCAGAAATCCGAAGGCGTAGACAAGACAGCCGGCGAAGCCAAGATCGATAGTGTAGGCCAGCATCCGTCTTAGAATAGGCGCTGGTTGCAACTGGAGTTTGACCCCGGCGTAGGCATCGTGGGCCACTCGCTCAGAATCCTGATTTTCGGTAATTTTTTCCATAAGTTCCCAAACGAAAGCATCCGCAACCTGTCGGAAGTCCCGGATCGATAGTTAATGCAGCAAAACACCCAAGCCGCAGAGAGGCAAGGATCCTCGCCAGTTGTAGCGATTTAATTAGAAAATAGTGTCATATGTTGCAGTGGAGGAGGCGCGCCTTGAACGCTTAAACTATACGTCCTGGGTTCTTCAACTCTTTTGGCGCCAGACCTGCGTTCGCTTTAAGCATCTCTTCGACGAGCGGAGCGAGCTTATCTTCATCGGTCAGCCAAATGCCGGTAAAAGAGAGCCAACTCTTCAATCGTACTCCACTTGGTGCGAAGTAGAGGCCGCCATACTTCTTTTTAAAGAGTTCAGCGGTTGCTGGATCCTTAGGCAGGATGATCAGGGTCGGCTCGGCCTCGCCTTTGCCGTCGACCTGCACGTTGCCTTCCTTGGGCTTCTCGTTCCTCGACCACTCCCCTACCATCATCATCACGTGACCATGGATGAGAAATGCTTTGTGACCAAACATATGTTTTTCTCGTACATCCAGATTGGAATCGAGAAAAATATGGGTCAGCGTTTTGATGATCGCCCGGGTTCTGCCAGAAAATTTGTCTTCGTAATTGCGTTTCTTGACCGGCATCCCGTCCTCCAAATCCAAGCAGCTCTTGTCAGCAAACTCTAGCAATCCTCTGAGAAATAAGCATTATGACTTTGAAGAGATTTCAAGAACGCCACAATATCGATATTTCCTGAATTGAATAGATAGTAAGCAGTGGAAATGAGGTGAATATATGCCAGCTTCTTCGATCGAAATATCAGCGTCGGGTCTAACCTTCACCGCTCTGACGGATGGGCCGGAAGACGGGCCACTGGTCATACTCCTTCATGGTTTCCCCCAGTTCGCGGATGTCTGGAGCCCGATTCTTAGCAGCCTA
>SEDW01000691.1 GCA_004193325.1 Pseudomonadota bacterium
GCAGGTCCTGCGATCATTCTCGGCCTTACGATCTCGCCAGTCACAGGTGTGCTCGTAGCAGGGGCGTATATTCTCTATCATGCGATCGAAAACTATTTCCTCATTCCCAGAATCTACGGCAACCGTCTGCGCCTCTCCGATCTCGTTGTCCTGGTCTCTCTGATCGCTGCTGGCACGCTAGGAGGAATTGTAGGAGCGATTATGATATTGCCCCTCGTTGCTTCCTATCCAATCGTCGAGAGGATCTGGCTTGCTGAATATCTGGGTAAGGGCGTAGTGAGACGTCACGGCCACAAGGTCGATGCTCGACCACCGGTAGCGAAGGCTAGGGAAGAGGTGAGTATGCCAGCGCCACGATTTACATAATATCCAAGTTTTAAAACTGGAATCTTAGGCTCGCCCAACTTTGAGGCGGGCTTTTTTTCTGCAGTGGAATGTTTTCGAGTCGGAACGATTGCTGGGAGCAATGGTTAACGATGTCCGTACCTTCAACCGAAAACTATACCATACACGCCATCCATTTCATGCTTTCGCCCCATGCCCAGGAAGTGGACTTTCGTCAGTCCCCTCAATGCCTTGCTGAATAGGGCTTGCACAGTTTCGCGCCAATATTCTACCATACATTCACACGTAACCGCTGAGGGCAGGGGCAATGCAAAAGCTTATGCATGTTGACTTATCGCGACCGAATTCCGAAGGCATCAAACTAGCCATCGAAACCGTGTCGTGTGGCTTCCCATCTCCAGCGGTCGATTACTTTTCCGGAGAGACTCTTAATTTGCATGACCTTCTTATACAGCGTCCCACAGCCACTTTCTTTGCCCGAGCTGAGGGCGACTCCATGTTCCCATTGATTCGAACGGGAGATCTCTTGATTATTGATCGTTCCGTCACTGTAAAGAACAATAGCGTTGTCCTTGCAGAAGTTGATGGCGGACACGTTGTTAAGCATTATAGAGTCCTTGAACATGGCATCTTTCTTTGTCCAGAAAATGCTGACTACGAGCCTACCCGTGTTACGCAAGACGTCGTGATTTGCGGCGTCGTAACATCTGTTGTCCACTCATTTAGATGAGCACAGCAAAGGCTGATCGAGCCTTCTTTTTAATTGACGCCGATTGTTTTTACGTAAGCGTAGAAAGACTCTTTGATCCATCCCTCAAAAATAAACCCGTAATCGTTCTATCCAACAACGATGGATGTGCCGTCAGCCGTAGTGACGAAGCCAAAGCTCTTGGTATCAAAGTCGGTGATCCGTATCACAAGATGAAAGAGCTTGTGAGAAAGCACGGTCTGGTTGCGCGTTCCTCCAATTACAACCTCTATGGGGACATGTCCTCGCGCGTGATGAGAACGCTTGCCGAGTTCAGTCCTCTCCAAGAAATCTATTCAATCGATGAATGCTTTTTAGAACTCACTGGATTTCAAGAAGGCACCTTGGAAACTTATGCTCAAAAAATTCGTCATACAATAGCGAAGGAATTAGGTCTCCCAGTCTGTGTCGGTATCGGGCAAACCAAGGCTCAGGCGAAGATGGCGAATCGCTTAGCGAAAGCGACGAAGCACGATGTGAATGGTGGTGTCTTCAGTCTGTTGAATGATCATGTGCGTGAAGAGGCATTTCAATCATTTGAAGTCGGACATATCTGGGGAGTCGGGCGACAAAGCGCAGCAAAGCTTAGAAGTCACGGAATCATTACTGCGGCTCAGTTGAGAGATGCGGATGAGGCAATGGTTCAAAAGCTCCTGACGATCGTTGGCAGCCGCATTCAAGCTGAACTCAAAGGCAAAGCATCCATTCCATTAGAACTCATTCCTCCGGATCGAAAGCAAATTCTCAGCTCTAAACAGTTCGGCAGACCGGTATTCAAGCTGCAGGAGCTGGAGGAAGCGTGCGCGACCTATATGTCGAGAGCTGTGGAGAAACTTCGGGGGCAAGGTGGCCGTGCGGCAGTCGTTGGGGTGTTTGTGGAAACGAATAAACATAAATCGAGTATCACTCAGTATCGACAGGATAGGGCGACCGAGTTGCCGTCTCCCACTGCGAGTATAATTGTTCTCGTGGCCGAAGCTATCAAACTGCTTCGCTCGATTTATCGAGAAGGAATTGAGTATAAAAAGGTCGGTGTATTCCTTTCAGACATCAGTTCGCAGAATTCAACTCAGGGCGACTTGTTCGGAGACCCTGAAACAGAGAAGCGGGATGAGAAGATAAGTTCCCTGATGGACGCTTTGAATAAAAAGATGGGCCGCGATGTGATTCGAGTAGGTGCGGCTGGGACGGACGATTCCTGGAAAATGAACTGCGGGTTGAAGAGCAGGCATTTCACAACTGAGTGGAATGATATTTTGAAAGCGAAGTGAAAGGC
>SEDW01000057.1 GCA_004193325.1 Pseudomonadota bacterium
AAATAAGACAATCGGCTCGCAAGTTCATAGGCGTTTAGTTTACGTTGCGCGGGATTTGCAGGATTTGCATCCAGTTCCACCCGAAAGACAAAGTTGGGCGAAAGGAGAAGTTGAAACACAGTCTGCCGAACATAATCAAGGAGTGGTGCGGATCCACCCGCTGCTGCAGCCTGAGAGACCGTTGCGAGCGCAGTTACTTCAGCTGCTTCCAGAGGACGGCGCCAGGCGCGCGTTCCGAAAGTTTGAATGTACTTGGTCAGACACGCTGTATCGGTCGCTACCGTGCAGCTCGTATACTTACTAAGATTGGCCTGAGTGATTTCCTCAGAGAGCGCTATCGCTGCGGTAAAATAATACTTCGCAAGAGTCGGACTGATCGAAAGCGATCCGCCCTCGTTATCAAAATGCGCACCGATCGTGTCTGTGGGAAAGTTATCCGCGGGCTGCAGGGCAGTCTGTAGCAAGTCACGGACGGTCGCATTGTACTCTCTGTTATTAAGTCTATGGACCGAGACATTTCGGGTCAGGTTGATGCTTCCTGCGCCGTCACCCGTATTATTACCGGCAGGAAGATTTGCATCGCCATTGTACTTCTCATCACCGAGATGGACTCGGCCTGGTGCTTTCGAACAGGATTCAAGAAACAGGGCTAATAGACTTACCGACGCAAAGATTCGCATCTTGTAAGAACCAAAGCCCAGGAGTTTATTGATGACTTTAATCACGATGTTCGAGGCCTCTCTGAATCATAGCTGAATGAACTGTCGAGCCAGCTACCACTTAGATCGGACTCCATTGACTTATTCTTAAATTATTTGATTTTTACGCCAGTTCTCTGCCTTTTTAGCAATGATGCCAGCCCATTAAAAAAGGACTATTCCTTTACTCAAGTTGTACAAAGCGCAAAATGATTATTTTTCATCAATAATCGTTCTACAAATCATTTCGATAAAGACCTGGATTCACTCACACATTCAACACTTTCGGAAAGATCTTTAAGTTCTTTCAATCGAACGCCGATTGAGGACCTTGAGTGAATGAACTCACATAAGAACTGGGGAAAGAATGAAGTTTGTGGCAATTATTCTCGCAATGTCGTTAACCGCTTGTAGCGGTTATGATTCTCAGCGTCCCACTCTTCACAGTAACCCCGAAAAGTATCAGGGTGGCAAAACCGGTGATGCCCAGGGCGAAACCGGTAATGAAACCGGCAACGAAACGGGAACAACAACCAATCCACCAGCCACCGACGGGACGGCTACCGATCCTGTTGTTGTACCACCAGTGGCTTTAAAGTCGATGCCACAGAGGATTCAACGAAATTTACCAAAGAGAATCTTGCCAAATACAGCGTGGTCTTCTTTCTAAACACAACCGGTGAAATCCTCGACGACAGTCAACGCGCAGCATTTGAAGGCTACATCAAAGCTGGCGGCGGTTATGTTGGTGCTCATGCGGCAGCCGACACACTCTACACCTGGCCGTACTACGAGAAAATCGTTGGCGCTTGGTTCGGTGGACATCCTGCAATTCAAAAAGCCAAAGTCAAAGTCGAAGACAACAAAAACATCTCAACCAGCTTCTTTGCAGCCGTCGTTGAACGCGAAGATGAATGGTACAACTACCGAACAAATCCAAGACCAAACGTCACAGTTCTCATGAGCCTTGATGAAAGCAGCTATCAAGGCGGCAGCATGAAGGGTGATCACCCCATCACCTGGTGCCATGAAATCGACGGCGGTCGCGCTTGGTATTCCGGCTTCGGTCACACCAAGGAAACGTTCACGAATCCCGACACTGTCAAACTCTTTATGGGCGGCATTCTCTGGGCAGCAAATATCACTTCGGTGAAGCTCAAAGACTAATTTGAATAATCAATCAATCCATCGAACGAACGTCTATCTAGGGAATCCACGATGAAGAATTTAATAGCACTTGCCGTTCTCCCCATGATCCTAAACTGTTCAGGAGCCTTGCCTATCCCGAGTGTGGGTGGCAAATCCAAGAGCGGTAATAGTAACAATGGCAACAACAACAGTGGTGGCGGCAACGCTGAGGCAGGGACCGAAATGCCCGGCGGAACAGTAATCGGCGGCGTGGTCGAAGACTCAGCCGATGACAAGGTCTGTAAACGTGTGGATCTGCCTATCGTTACGACGATTCCTGCTAACACTATGATCAAGACGACCTCGGCTGGCCGTCCTCGTCAGCGTCACGAATCCAACGGAACTTACGGCGGCTTCGGTGATCACTACTTCGAAAAACGCTCCTTTGAATTTACAATTGAAGATTATACGGCGACTGCTGACAAGAAAATCGTCTTCACGATGAAGCCTGTCGGCAAAGCAGGAACAGGCGGCGCCGGTCTACCCAACTTCCGCGTCTTCCAAAACGGTGGCACGAACCCAGACCTTTTTAACAGCAACAACACCCTGACAGCGCTTGGTAACAACGTCTTTCAATTTACGCTCAAAGACAGTAACAACGCCACGCAATCGATCAAGCCCGGCGCCCTCGTGGCCTTTGAATTTGGCTTTTTCTTCGACCCAACTGACGTCGAAGGCCGTACATCCTACTACTCAGATACTTTCCGCTTCATCGTCGGCAAGCCCGGCATGATCGTGGGCGTTCCTCTCCTCGATGGCGTCGCTGGCGATCCGCAGGCTCAAGAGCCGCGCGCAAATTATTCAGCGGGCGATCACACGGTCCCAGGCATTGTTGCAGCACAGGATAAGCACCTCGCCTGGTCGCAATCCTCACTCAACATTCTTCAGGTCGATCTTCAGGCTTTCCTTGAAGGCCGTAGTTTATTCCACAGTGACTTCACCACGGGTAAACACACGGAGCAGGGCATCAACTTTAGCGATGAGCGCGTAGCCAAACAAAAAGGCCTCGCCGGCCCAGCGATGGATACCAGTTCTTGCGCGAGCTGTCACAGTCACAACGGTAGCTTCGGTGTGGACAATCCAGATCACGCTGATCACGTGATCAAGATCACAACTGCCGATGGAGCCCCTCACCCAATCTATGGCGTCCAGCTCCAGAGAAACGAACAAGTCGCTCTTAAACTTGCCAAAGGCACAGCGACTCAAGTCGTGGCCTACGAAGACGGCACTATGGTAACACTCTCAAAACCCACTTATGCCCTCGAAGGCGCGGTCCTCTCACCACGCGTACCTCAGATGGTCTACGGTTTGGGTCTGTTCGAAGCAGTTTCGAATGAAACGCTCCTTGCTCAAGCCAACTGTGAAAATGGCATCGGCGGTAAGGTCTCTTATGCGATCAACCCAGAAACGGGCAAAAAAGAAATCGCTCGCTTCGGCTGGAAAGCTGCGAAGGTTTCTCTCAAGCACCAGGTCAGCGAAGCTGCTCTTCTCGACCTTGGTTTGACCAGCCCAACGTTTCCAAGCGCAAGCTGTGAATTGACTGGCGTCTGTGATGCGGGGACACCAGAACTTCCTAAAGAAGATATCGAACGTCTCGTCAAATACATGCAGTCGATCGCAGTTCCTGTTCAGCGTAATCACAAGGACCCAGCATTTGCCCGTGGTCAGGCGACTTTTGCCAAACTCGGTTGCAACAGCTGCCACTTGCCAGAAATGGTGACGGGCAACACCCACCCAATCGAGAAGCTGAGAAACCAAACCTTCGCGCCCTATACTGACCTCTTGCTCCACGACATGGGCCCAGGCCTTGCCGATGCGAAAAAAGAAGGTATAGCCGCTGGTAACGAATGGCGAACCGCACCTCTCTGGGGCCTTGGCCTTCAGAAGACTGTTAACGGCCAGATCATGCTCCTCCACGACGGTCGCGCGAAGAGCTACGAGGAAGCTATCCTCTGGCACGCAGGTCAAGCGGCTCCCATGCAGGCGGCTTTCCGTAAACTGCCAAAAGCTGATCGCGAGGATCTCTTCTTCTTCCTCGGCTCGATCTAAGTCTTATCTATAAAAAGAGGCCACACGTTGAATGAACGTGTGGCCTCTTTTTTTCGTTGGATTCTCAGTGCAGAGCCTCGCGAACGAGCACCTTACTCTCAAGCATCTCCGCGATAAATTCTTTCCCTCGTCCCAAAGCCTTTACGCTCGGATGGAGAAGAAGGGTCCAGTCCATAGTCCGGCCCTCTTTGAAGAGCTGGAGAAGATCATATTCCGCCTGATCGATGAACATGCGCCAGTCGAGAGTCCGGCTGCCTTTGCGGGTATAGACTCGAATACTGTAAGGTTTGCCCTCGTGATACAAAGCTTCCTTGTCGATGCCATGATTCGGCACGATTTCAACCCTTCCACCGATCGCATAATGCCCCTCTGGAAGATCCCAGAGTTTTTCATAGGCCTTGGTGCACTGCTTCCAGATATCGCGAGGTTTGGCGGCTTCGCTGTCTTCGTCGTCCTCTTCCAGATCCTCAGGATCGACCTGACCCTGAAGATGATCAGGAACGGCTTTGATCATCGAAATATTGAATTTCGCGGATTCCTGGATTTCGTAGTTATTCGCGATCTCCCAGAGATCGTCGCGATGTTCGGCGGCAAGTAATCCGCATTCGAGCATCAATTCCTTCTCGCGTCCGCGCCAGCTACCCCAGAGTTGGTCGAGAACGTGTTCCTTCCAACCCGATATCGTCGAGACATGTCTCACTTCATCAGCGAGCGCCGTAAACTTCTTAAAATAAGTATCGATATCGAAGCCAATGACGCGCAAGGCCCATTGCGCCAGGCTCATTTCAACCTGAGTGCCGAGAGTTTGGATCTGCGACCAGAACTCATCTCCGGCGTTGCCGTGATCTTTGAGACAAAAGAAGGTCGAACACACCGAGTTGCGGAAGGCATGCGCGCGGCAGTAACCGTTCGATTCGTCCAGCATCGGACAGAGGACTTTGACACTCTTGCCAAAGTTTTCGTTTTCGAGATCGTCGAGGTAGTCGTACCACTGACCAGGAGAATGATGCATGCCTTCCGGCAAGAGCAATCCTCTCTTCATGATCGTTTCAAGAGCGGCCTCACCACCCGGAGTCTGCATATTGAGCCCAAGAAGATAGTTGGGAATCCGGGGATGATAGGTACAGCAGCGGTAGTCGTTTCGATAATCCTCGTAGCAGGACTTCGGGCAATTCATACAGGTTGCCCGGCGCTCATCCGGCATCCGGAGGCCGCGCAACTCCTTTGGCATGGTATAGGCCCACGCACCGGGAAATTGATTGGCTCCAAGCCGCAGGGGATGAAGGATAGGATCATTCGGATCGAGAACGAGACTGCGTACCATGGAAATCCTCTTTATCCGTCATTTTTACATGAAGAATTTTGAAAGCCGATCATGCCATCAAAGATGCATCTTTGCCCAGACGAAAAGGATGATAACAGACCACCGATGTCCGTCATTCCAACTTTTGAATGGGAAATGAAGTTCTGAGACGGGAATTCCGCGAAGTGACACGGCTTCAGAGGGCAAGATCGCCTAAAAGAGACGAATTCCAGACGCTTTTTTGATTGCTGCTTCAACTGTGGGTCGCTATATTCTGTCACTCGGACCCTAATTGGGCGCAAGCCACCTTCTGGTTCGATCTCTGGGACAAGATTTTTAGAATTTTGCCCGTTAAGAGAGTAAGCTGATCTTATATTAAAGACTCAAGTTAAGAGTCGATCGTTTCCTTAAGTGGAGAGAGGTCTTTTTGAAAGTTTTAGAACGTTCTGATATTAGAACCATGAAAGAGGTCCGACTCGTTGGCGAAGGTCGTAACGACATAGTTCAAGCTATGGAAGCGCTTCGGATCGCTGAAGAAGAGGGGCTTAATCTTGTACTCGTGAGTGCGCCTGAGGCCATTCCGCCAGTAGTTCGCATCGAAGACTTTAAAAAGCTTCAGTACGAAAAAAAGAAGAAGCAAAAGCAAAATCGGCAGACTTCTGATCTGAAAGAAATTCAGCTCAAAGCAAATATTACCGATCACGACCTTTCCACCAAAGTTAATGCGATTGAGAAGTTCCTCACCCGCGGCGACAAAGTGAAAGTCGTTGTTCGTCTGAAAGGCCGTGAGCGCGACAATCCGCAGCGTGCCCACGATCTCGTTGAGCGCGTGATCACGACGGTTTCGGTTTCGTGCAAAGCTCACAAAATTCCTGGCCCAATCGCTACGGCGATCCTGGAACCAGGCGGAAAAGTAGTTTAATCGAAGATCCCAACCCACTCCCTCGAGTGGGTTTTCTTTTGCCTAAAATCTCTGGCCTCCCTACTATCAAAGCTGGCACTCAACCCACATGCCAACTTTGTGAGTAAAGCTATATGCAGCGTTCCCTCTTGTCCCGTCCCAGCCTCGCATCGCTCGCTTTCGTACTCCTCGGACCTTTATTCACAAATAAAGCTTTCGCTCTTCCCTTCGTCACCGGTGGAGCTGGCCTTGGGTATACTTTCGTCGAAGGCGAGAAAAAGAGCAGCTCAACCGGGGTCGCCATAGCCAAAGGCCGCTTCGGCTACATCTCCGATGAATACAATTACTTCTTCGCACTCGATGTGAACGCCTATCGTTTCTATAAGGCTGGCCAGCTCAAAGCCGACCAGGATGGAAACAACGTCCTTCTCGTCGCCGGCTATGAATATTCCGGATCGAGTTTTTGGATAGCGGGTGGAGGCGGAGAAATCAGGACCTTCAATCGTCCGGAGGAAAAGACCAAGCCCTACCGCTACCTCGTGACCGAATATCAGCTGGGTTATTCTCTGCAACTCTACGCGTCTGACTATGCGAAGGTTGAACTTGGAGTCCTCCTCGATCGGATGCAGCCCGACTCTGAATGGCAGGCGAAAAACGAGGCGCGCTCGCTCAACTCCCTACAATTCGATGTAGGATTCAAACTCTTTAATTGGTAATTTAATAGGGTAATTGCGAGACAAGAAGGAACGATCACCATGCACATGCATCAATCCAAAGAAATTGCCGTCATCGTCGGCAGCGCTTCTCCAGAGCTTGGTCGAAAGATCTGTGAGCATCTCGGCATTGATGCAACAGCATCCGAAGTGATTACGTTTAGCGAGGGCAACACCTTCGTTCGTGTCCTTGAAAACGTTCGTGGCAAAGACTGTTACATCATTCAGGGTGTGAATTATCCGGTCGATCGCAACTTCATGGAGCTCCTCTTTTGGGTTGATGCTCTCAAGCTTGCATCGGCTCGCCAAGTCACTGCAGTTATTCCTTTTTTCAGCTATGCAAAAGGCGATAAAAAGGACGAGCCTCGCGTTTCCATTCGCGCCCGGGTCTGCTTCGATGCCCTTGAGAATGCCGGGGCTGATCGCGTGCTCAGTATGGATCTTCACAGTCCGCAGATTCAGGGCTTTTTTAGAAAACCCGTCGATCATCTCTTTGCTCGCAATGCGATTGTGAATTATTTTGAACCGAAATTTAAATCCGGCGATTGGGTCATTGCTTCGGCCGATGTGGGTTATGGTAAAAACGCATTTAAGTTCGGCCAGGAATTAAATGTTCCGGTCGTAATCGGCAACAAACTGCGTAAAGACCACACAGAAAATGCTCAAATCTGGAACATCGTCGGTGATGTGAAGGACAAGAATATGCTCATCGTCGATGACATTATTTTCACTGGTGGATCGCTCATAGCTATGGCCCAGGCTGCCAAAGAACAAGGCGCGAAAGATATCTATGCAGCCGTCACCCACGGCGTGCTCACCCCCGGTTCGCAGAAGAAACTCGAAGCGAGTGTGATCAAAGAAATTATCGTCACCGACACCGTAGAATATCGTTTCGAACCGATCGGCCCCAAGATCAAAACCGTCAGCGTTTCCCCGCTCTTTGCCGAGGCTATTTCACGGATTCACAATAACGAGTCGATCAGCGCCCTTTTCCCTACATAATTCGCGCAAAAAATAACATTTTTGTACCAAAATTCGCCTCATCTGACGCAGCTGTCTTTTAATATAGACAGTGGCCTCAGGCGAAGGTATTGCAAGCTAAATGCCCTTATTTACATGGGGCATTAGGAGCAGATTCGAAGGAGTCGATCAGGTGCGCGATACTCTCGAAAACGGCGATTGGAGTCTCATTTTAGGAGGCTCCAGTGGAATGGGTCTGGCGACTGCTAAAAAGCTTGCCTCCCACGGGATGAATGTATTCATCGTCCACCGCGATCGCCGCGGAAGTATGCACGAGATCCAAAAGAAATTTGACGAAATCCGCGCCCACGGCGTTCGTCTCGAAACGATCAATACCGATGCTCTCAGTCTTGACGGTCGAAATTCCATCCTCGATCAGCTCGCCGTTAAACTCGGCAATGGCAAAATCAGTTTGCTGCTTCATTCCATCGCTCTCGGAAATCTTAAACCAGCAGCCCCCCAAAAATCTCCCGATGTAGACGATTCAACGCTTGCCCTCTTAGCAGAGGCCAGCGGTTTACACGTGGAGAAACTGGAGCAAGCGATGCGTGGCCTTCTCGCCCAGGGTCATCAGAAGTTCGCAGAGTTGCTGGGCGAAGACAGAGCACATTTCTCTGACACTCTTCTAGACGAAGAGGACTTTGCACAGACGATCTACAGCATGGGCACGAGCCTCATGTTCTGGGTGCAGGACCTTCATCTGCGGAATCTTTTTGCAGC
This sequence comes from Pseudomonadota bacterium, assembly GCA_004193325.1. Lineage (GTDB taxonomy): Bacteria > Bdellovibrionota_B > Oligoflexia > Oligoflexales > Oligoflexaceae > Oligoflexus. The sequence goes on from SEDW01000057.1 coordinate 8,593, forward strand.
TGACGCAAGGGTCCTCGGATTGACCTCAGAGGGCAATCATACAGCCTGGCAAGGTTATGCTGCCGTTTCCGCAGCAAAGTGCGCACTCGAGTCAATCGCGCGATCGATTGCCTACGAATTTGCGGTCCACGGCATCCGCTGCAACATTCTGCAGCCGGGCGTCACGGATACCCCCGCTTTGCGGCTAATACCCGGTAGCAAACAGATGAAATATCTCGCCATCGAGAGAAACCCATTTTCCCGTCTGACGACGGTCGAGGATGTGGCTAACGTCGTTTATCTCATGAGCCTCAAAGAGGCCGCATGGATCAATGGTGCTCTCATACGTGTGGACGGTGGAGAAGCGGTTAGTCGATAAAACTGAGCGGATCAAAAACCTTTTGAGGGAAAGCATGTCTTACAAAGAATTATCACACGAAGAGAAAGTCTCACGGATCCTTGCCGTGCTTCCGCAGCAGAAACCTTTCCGCTACGTGGACAATCTCACACATCTCGACGACAACAAAATCGTTGGTGACTACACCTTCCGTCAGGACGAATGGTTTTATCAGGGGCATTTTCCGGGTAACCCGATCACCCCAGGAGTCATTCTCCTCGAATGCATGGCGCAAATCGGCCTTGCGGCGATGGCTATCCATCTCTTTTTTAACAGTGATAGAAATCCCGAAGATCGCATCACTCTCTTTCAATCGGCCAACATCGATTTCCTTTCGCCGATCCGTCCTGGTGATAAAGTCACTGTCTTCGGCGAAAAGCTCCTTTTCAAGATGGGCAAAATCAAATGTGATGTGCAGATGCGTTTGAACGACGAAACGGTCGTGGCACGCGGCACACTCATCGGCATGGGAGTGAAAAAATAATGCAGCGGCGAGTCGTCATAACAGGACTCGGCGTCGTTGCTCCGAATGCCAACAGCACGCCTGAGTTTCTCGTAGCATTACGTGAAGGTCGTTCTGGTCTGCGTTTTAATGCAGACATGGAAGCTCTGGGATTTGCCTGCCAGGTGGCGGCGATTCCTGAGGGTTTGGAAAAACGTATGGAAGAAATTCCCGCGAACCTCAGAGTCGCGACCAATGAGTGCATGAGTTATGCGGCTCTTTCTGCAATGGAAGCTTTCCGCGACGCGGGCCTTGAGCCAGCACCGGGTGATCAACCGCATGAGGACACCGGCGCCATCATCGGCACTGGTATCGGCGGCATCGATACCTTTGCCAATCGCGTTTATCCCAACGTTCACGATCATCGCATCAAACGCCTGGGATCGACGGTGGTCGAACAAATTATGGGTAGCGGCGCTGCGGCTCGGATCGCCGGTATTCTCGGCCTGGGCAATCAGGTCTTCAGTAACAGTTCGGCTTGCAACACAGGGACGGAAGCTCTGATCATGGGTGCGCAGCGCATCATGCTCGGACTTGCCGATCGTATGCTCGTCGGCGGCACGGAAGGCTCGGATCCGCACACCTGGGCTCCTTTTGATTCGATGAAAGTCCTGAGCCGTAAGTTCAACGATAATCCCGAAGGCGCCTCGCGGCCTATGAGTGAGACTGCAGCTGGTTTCGTTCCAGCGGCAGGGGCAGCAGTCTTGGTTCTCGAGGATCTCGATACGGCTCTCGCTCGCGGCGCAAGAATCTATGCGGAAGTCATCGGCTCCGCGACCAATTGCGGCGGTATGAGAGCCGGCGGAACCATGACCATGCCAAGTCCGCAAGGCGTTCAGAAATGCATTCGCCAAGCCGTTTTGGATGCCAAGATCGATCCGAAAGAGATCGATTACATCAACGGCCATCTCACAGCCACGATAGCTGATCCCATGGAGCTAAATAACTGGGCGAGCGCTTTAGGGCGCGAAGCAGGTGATTTTCCTTGGATAAACTCAACTAAGTCGCTGATTGGTCACAGTCTCGGTGCAGCCGGTGCAATTGAAGCAGTTGCAACGATCCTGCAACTGCATTATGGATTTATTCATACGTCAAGAAACTGCGAAGATTTTCATCCAGAGATCGCGAACTTCGCTCAGCATGTACCCAGTTCAACTCGCGACCTGCCTTTGAAAATAGCGGCGAAAGCCAGCTTTGGATTCGGTGATGTCAACAGTTGCGTCATATTCAAGAAATGGAGTGTATAAGATGAATCAGGAAGACATTTACAACAATGTAGTTCGCATCGTTTCCAAACACGCGAAAGATCCGGAAGCTTTGAACGCGATCCACGCGGACACACATATTTTGAACGATCTTAAAGTAAACTCAGCTCGTCTCGTGGATATTGTCCTCGACTTCGAAGACACCTTCGATCTCGAAATCAGTGATGACGACGCAGATCGCATTGCAACCATTGGGGATGCTGTGCAACTCGTCAAGGCTTTGAAGAACTAACAATTGTCCTTCGATAAAGTACAGCGCAGAGCCCTCTGGACCCAGAAGATGGTCGGCCACATGAACTTTTTCTGGTTCGGCCCACTTATGGTCCTCTTTTTGCGCTTTGTACTCGCCTATCGCTGTTCGAATCGCCGCAAGGTTCGCCGGCGTATTCGGGAACTCATCAATCAGCATCCCAAACGCCCTTTGCTCATCTGCGCGAATCATCTCACCATGATCGATTCTCTGCTTTTGACCTGGCTCCTCTTCGACTTTAGGCTCTTGATCCAACGCTTCACATATTTCCCCTGGAATGTTCCCGAGCTCGCGAACTTTGGTAAGAACGTCGTCATGCGCGGCCTCTGCTACCTCGGCAAATGCGTGTATCTCGAACGTCAGGGCAGCGTTGCCTCCAAACGCCTCGTCTGGGAGAAGATTTCTTATCTCAATCGTTTTGGTGAAACGCTCTGCGTTTTTCCAGAAGGCGGTCGCAGCCGGACGGGTAACGTCAATCGCGAGTCAGCGATGTATGGCGTTGGCCAGCTTGTGCAGTCGAATCCGAGAACATTGGTCTTGGCCGTATATCTCAGGGGCAAAAAACAAAGCACCTACGGCCTCTGGCCACGCTGGGGCGATAAGATCTGGATCGACTGGAAACTTGTGGAATGTAAAATCGTGGAGGGCCGAAAGGCTCAGCGCGATATCACGATGCAAATTTTCGATAGTCTCGAAAATCTGGAAAGCAGGTATCATGCAGCTTGGCAATGATATCGTTGATCTCAA
>SEDW01000058.1 GCA_004193325.1 Pseudomonadota bacterium
GTGCAGGCCGTGATCCTGATCGATGGTCCTGCGCCCTCGCCCAAAGCGAGTCCAATCGATATTCGGGTGAAGACTCTCGACGGCAGTTTCGATTACAAAAAGCGCTGGAACTTTCGTCCGGACATCCAAACCGATGGCACCTGGAATTCGAAGATCGCTCTCAAACTGCCTGGCGGCACGACGCTCGCCTATCGCCTCAAAACGCAGGGCGCACCCGATATGCTTTTAGGGTCGAAACTTCACGTCATCACCAATCCCGCGAGGAGCGTCGATCGCTATCTCCGCTGGATCGAAATGATTTTTTATCCGAGTCTCGTGTTTTGTATACTCGCTACTGCCATGCTCCTTTTCATCAAATATGCGAAACGATGATTGTTGGCTTTGTCTAATTCCTCGACACTGCTGCCCAAGGGCCTTGGCAAGCCGTGATCATGACCTCTAGTAATATTGCTAACTCTTCAAAACGACTCAAAGAATTAGGCATTCTCTAGTCCATTTCGATGGCACCCTTCCTGCAACTCCCCACGTATAAGTCTTTGAGTGGGGTTTGTCATGAAACTGAATAAAACGGTTCTTCTCCTTTCCATCGCCCTTTCGGCTCAAAAAGCTCAGGCTAACGTCGTGGGTTCCGAGCTGCAAAATTTCAATGCTGCCGCAAGCATCGTTGATGGCGTTACGGTGAGCAGTGGACGTACCCTCGGTCAGGGTCGCGGCGTCACCGACCGCTGGGATTTATCTCTCTCGGTTCCTTCGATCATCGCTCAATCCGTCCGTGATAAAGACGATTATCATGGTGAATTTGATAAGCTCGGCAATACCGAATTACGTTTTGGAACCAAGTATCAGTTCATCAAAACCGAAGCTTTCCAACTCGCTCTTCAGGCTTCCGCCAACTATAACCGGGTCGAAGGCAATCCTTACACGGGAAATGTTAAGTTTCCCGGCATGAGCCTTGAACTCGCGACCAGTACTCAGCTCGGCATCGTCGACTGGTCAGTGAACGTCGGTCATCGCTGGCGCAAATCCGAAGCGGATCCCGAAATTCGCGCGCAGCTTCCCATCGATCCTTCCGGTGATCAGTGGCTGGCATCCACTGGCGTGATCATCGATTTGCCTAAGACCGATATCGATCTTACGGCCGAGGTTTATGCAGCCTACGCCGAGCATGTAATCTCAAATCTCTCGTCTCGAAAAAATTCGATCGTTGAAACCGTCTTTGGTTTCCGTAAACCCTTATTCAAGGATTTTCAATTCCACGCCGGTGTCGGTTCCGAAGTAAATCACTCCGCTTCGTCCGCGGATTTTCGGGTCTACCTCGGCCTGCGTTGGATGATCGATACCAGACCTGCTCCCAAGGAAGAAGTGATCACGATCGTGGAAAAACCCGTCGTTCAATTGGCCTCGACTTCGAGCGGCAGCGTATTGAGTCGCCCGGCTGACGTCGTACTCGAACTCGAAGATGTATTCTTTAAGTTTGATTCGACTCAATTCCGTGATGCGAAAGCTCAACTCGTAATGGATCAGCTCGGCGATGCCCTGAAAGCTCGTCCCATCGAGCGAGTGATCATCGAGGGCTATGCCTGTGCTCTTGGCAGCGATGACTACAACTTTGACCTCTCGGATCATCGCGCTGAAGCGATCGAGCGCATGCTGATTGAACAGTACCGCGTATCGCCGGAAAAGCTCGTAACGGTAGGTTGGGGCGAGACTCAGCCGAAGTATGACAACTCAAAGGAATCGACTCGAATGAACAATAGACGTGTGACATTCCGGATCTTTTATAAGACCGAAACAGCCTCAGGCAGTCAAAACGTCGCTCACTAAAAGCAATAGAAGAAGGCCCGGCTGCTCGCCGGGCCTTTTTTATCGTCCTCTTAATCTCTGCCAAAGCCATGCTGCACAAGTCTTTCAAACTCTCCCTGCGTTCACTTTCCACGCATTATTCTTTTCTGTAGAAAAAACCGCCCGATTTTGAGATTTTTAAATCCTTTAAATAGCTTAGTTGATCGTTGGACGGGGCTTTCGGGAGCATCGTGACGGTCGGCAGTGAGTCTCGGAGTACTACTATGTTGACTGCTATTCATCGCCTGTCCTTGTCGATCGCGCTCTTGTCGTCCAGCGCAGTTGGGCATGCTGCGGGTAAAGAAATTCTTATCGGTGTGGCGGGGCCTCATACGGGATCTTCAGCGCCGTTTGGTCTTCAGCTTTGGAAGGGCGCGGAGAAAGCGGTTGAAGATATCAATAAGGCCGGCGGAATCAACGGTCAGATGCTTCGTGCGGTCAAGGCTGATGACGCCTGTCTGCCGGCTCAGGCCAAATCTGTTGCCAATAAACTTGTGAATACGGACAAAGTGAACGCGGTTGTCGGACACTTCTGTTCCTCATCCACCATTCCTGCCGCCAGCATTTATCGTGAAAATAATCTTCTCATGATCACTCCGGCGTCGACCAATCCACGCGTGACCGAAGACGCAGACTACGCGGCCAAGGATTGCTCGAAAATCAGTGACAAGTCTAAAAAAGACAGCTGCGAACTCAACAATTACTCAGTCGTCATGCGCACCTGTGGTCGCGATGATCAGCAGGGCACCGAGGCCGCGAATTTTATCGTGAATCAACTTAAAGGCAAAAACATTGCCGTGATTCATGACAAAGACACCTACGGCCAGGGGATTGCCGATGCGATGAGAAACCACCTGAAGACTCTCGGACAAAAAGCTCCGGTGATGTATGAAGGTCTGACTCGCGGTGAAAAAGACTTCAATGCTCTTGTCACCAAAATCAAGGCATCCAAAGCGGACGTCGTTTACTTCGGTGGTCTTTATGCCGAAGCCGGGCCTTTGCTTCGTCAGATGCGCGAGCAGGGCCTCAAGGCTTATTTCATTTCGGGTGACGGAATCGTTTCGAATGACTTTCTTTCAGCAGCCGGCGGAGCCAAGTTTGTTGAAGGAGCTTTCATGACCTTCGGTGCGGACCTCCGTAATATCCCGACGGGCAAAGCCGTGGTCGATTCTTTCCGGAAGAGCGGTTACGAGCCTGAGGGCTACACACTTTATTCCTACACTGCGGTTCAGGCCATCGCTCAGGCGATGAAAGGTTCGGGCGAACTTCAGGACGGCAGAAAACTTTCGAAGTGGCTCGTTGAAAACGGCGCAAACACAGTTATGGGTCCGGTGAAGTGGACTCAAAAAGGTGACCTCGTGAATTCCTCTTACGTGATGTACGTCTGGGATAAAGCCGGAAAATACGCCGAAGCGAAAAAACTCTAATCGACCCGTCGGGCCTCTCACGAGGTCCGGGTTTTTGGTTTGGGCCCTGGTGACAGTTTCTTAAACTGGCAAAGACTTAAACGCGGATGAGGCAACTGTGGATTGGTATGTATTGGGGCAGCAGATCGTGAATGGCCTGGTCTTGGGATCCACCTATGGACTCATTGCCGTTGGTTATACGATGGTTTACGGTATCATCGGGATGATTAACTTCGCTCATGGCGAAGTCTATATGGTCTCGGCTTATATCACTGCAATCGGTCTCGCGGTGTTGGCCTACTTCGGTATCAGTAATCCCTGGCTGCTCATCGGCCTCACACTCGTCTTTGCCATACTCTTCACCTCGCTCCTCGGCATCACGATCGAAAGACTCGCTTATCGACCTTTGCGCAAAGCCAATCGCCTCGCGCCTCTCATCTCCGCAATTGGTGTCTCACTCATTCTTCAAAACTACGTTCAGCTCAGTCAGGGCGCCAAGAATCAGGGCGTTCCCACTCTGATCGAAGGCGTTTTACGCATGGGATCGGAAGAGCATTTCTTTCAGATCACTTACATGCAGATGGTGATCGTGGTCGTGGCTCTCGGCGCGATGGCTCTCCTCAACTTTATCGTACAGCATACCGCTCTTGGTCGGGCCTGTCGGGCCACTCAACAGGATCGGCAGATGGCACAGATTCTTGGGATTAACACGGATAGGGTCATTGCTCTGGTCTTTGGGATCGGTGCCGCTCTTGCTGCCGTGGCTGGCGTTCTTATCACTCTCAATTACGGCAGCTTCGATTTCTTCGTGGGTTTCGTCACCGGAATCAAAGCCTTCACCGCTGCAGTGCTTGGTGGAATCGGATCTTTGCCTGGCGCAATGCTTGGCGGAATTCTCCTGGGCCTCGCCGAGTCCTTGTTCTCGGGTTTTGTAAACTCGGACTACAAGGATGTGTTTGCCTTTGCTCTGCTCGTCGGCATTCTCATTTTCCGCCCAAGTGGTCTGCTTGGAAAACCAACGGTAGAAAAGGTTTGAACGCATGAGTCGTCCTCCTCTCTCTAAGACTCTTCTCTGGTCCGTCCTTGCCGCTCTGCTTGCGCTCGTGCTTACCGGTCCACTGTCGGGCCTGGTTCTCAATGGATACGAGTTCAACACTCGTTTTCAGGCTCCTTTGCAAATTGCGGCGATGGTGCTCATCCTGAGGTTGATTGCGGGTTTACTCCCGGCCTCCTGGCTCGCGCCCAAACAAAATCATGAAGTGGCGCCAAGGCCTCCCAAGCTTAACTCCTGGCAGTGGCTTCTTCTCGGGCTCGTTCTTTACATTGGGCTTTGCAGTCTCGTCCTCTTCGCCTCCAAATACTGGTTGGCCGTTGGCATCATGGCCCTGAAATCATAAGGCTCGTTATTAATAACTGGATGGAATTCACCGGCGGCCCCAACGGTGTTGAGGCTCCGCCCCCGACCTTTATGGGCTGGGAGTTTAAAGCACGTGCGACGCAAGGGGGAGTGCCTTTTCACGAAGTGTTTAATCTTGAATATTCAAGCGGTACACTCGATGCTTTCATCTTCCTGGTCTTGCTCACGGTCGTGGCACTCACGATTTATGCGGTGAGCCGGCTACGCGGAATGCCGATCGGCAGAGCCTGGGAAGCTTTGCGCGAAGATGAAATCGCCTGTCGTTCCCTTGGTCTCAATCATGTCTGGACCAAGCTCTCCGCCTTTGCCATGGGCGCTTCCATCGGCGGTGTCGCGGGCGTGTTTTTTGCAGCTTCGCAGGGTTTTGTCTCTCCCGTGTCCTTTAGTTTCTTCGAGTCCGCGCTAGTCCTTGCGATCGTGGTTCTTGGTGGCCTGGGATCGATCTACGGCGTGATCCTCGCGGCTCTCTTCCTCACGCTTATGCCCGAGGTACTCCGCGAATTCGCTGACTACCGCATTCTCATCTTTGGCTTTGCCATGGTGCTCATTATGATCTGGCGTCCGCGTGGAATGATTCAGCAGCGACGTCCCTTCTTTAAGAGGGCTCAATCATGAACTCCATACTCAAACTCGAAGAAGTCAGTCTAAGGTTTGGTGGCATCATCGCCTTGAACAAGGTGAGCCTTGAGGTCAAGGACAAGAGCATCACGGCGATTATCGGGCCTAATGGAGCCGGTAAGACAACGCTCTTCAACTGCATCACCGGATTCTACCGGGCGCAGGGCGGAGCGATTCATCTCTCTCAAGGCGATCGGTCTCTCGATCTTGTCGAGCTTCTCGGCGGTAAGATCAAACTCAAGGATTCGCCCCTGCGAAATCTGAAAAAGAAGTTTAATGGCTTTTTCGGTGGGACCCATCTCGTGGCAAGAGCCGGCGTGTCGAGAACCTTTCAGAACATTCGCCTCTTCAGTGAGATGACTGTGGTTGAGAATCTCCTCATCGCTCAGCATCGTCAGCTCAATCGCAATCTGCTCTCAGGTTTTCTCAATCTTCCCGGCTATCGCAAATCTGAGGCGCGCGGCCTTGCCAAGGCTTACGAATGGCTTGATATCATCGGTCTCAGTCATCTCGCCAACAGTCCGGCAGGTGCGCTGTCTTACGGCAATCAAAGGCGCCTTGAGATCGCGCGGGCGATGTGCACAGACCCTAGGCTGATCTGTCTTGACGAACCGGCAGCCGGTTTGAATCCCAGAGAAACGGATGAATTATCGATCTTGATCAAACGTCTCCGCGATGAGTTCAAGGTTACTGTTCTTGTCATCGAACATGATATGTCGCTCGTCATGTCGATTTCCGATCACATCGTGGTCCTGAACTACGGAGAAGTGATTGCCAAGGGGAGTCCGAAGGAAGTGCAGGAGGATCCTAAAGTCCTCGCCGCCTATCTGGGTACGGACGAGGAATAAGATCGTTTGAGATCGAGCTGCTTAAAGGGATGACCATGGAAACGCCAATACTCGAACTTAAAAATATCAACGTCGCTTATGGACCCACAAAAGTCCTCCACGACGTGAGCCTACACGTCAAGCTCGGTGAGATTGTCACCTTGATTGGCAGCAACGGGGCCGGGAAGACCACGCTTCTCAAAAGTCTTTTTGCAGCACCGGCACCATCGTCGGGAGAGATTCATTTTCTTGGGCAGAATATCACCTCGATACCAACGCACATGGTCTCAAAACGGGGACTGTCGCTTGTGCCTGAGGGCCGGCGCATTTTTCCTTCGATGACCGTCCTTGAAAATCTTCGCATGGGTCTTGTGGCCTGCGCAGACAGTTCTCACGAAAGCGAGACGCTCAAAAAGATCTATGATCTTTTTCCGAGACTTCATGAGCGCCGGGAACAAAGAGCGGGAACCTTATCCGGAGGCGAGCAGCAGATGCTTGCCATCGGTCGATCGATGATGGCCAAACCGAAACTGCTTCTTCTCGATGAACCGAGTCTCGGTCTCGCGCCTTTGATCGTGAAAACAATTTTTTCGACCCTCAAAGAGATCGCTCGTGACGGAACGACGATCTTTATCGTCGAGCAAAATGCCAACCAGGCTTTGAAGCTTGCCCATCGCGCTTACGTCTTGAGCAATGGAGCGATCAGCCTCACAGGTTCCGGTATGGAACTCCTCTCGAACGAAGAGGTGAAGAAAGCCTACCTCGGCGGCCACTGACAAGGCTTTGCAAGGTAGGGCGGCGAAGGCTTTTAGGCCTTTTTTGCCTCTTCCCCTCCCGCTCCTGATATAATGGGCTCTAGCTAAAAGAGGAGCTCCCCTGATGCAGAAAATTCTTAGTTTCATCCTCCTGATCCCATTCCTTTCAAGTCTTGCCTTCGCCGCACCCGCGCAGCAGGTTCAACCCTGGCTCGGAGTGGAGATTGATGCCGATGCCAAGAGCGGTATTCTTGTCAAACGCGTGATCCCCGGAGCTCCCGCTGAAAAGGCTGGATTTCAAGCCGGCGATATTATCGCAGCGATCGATAAGGAAAAGGTCAAAAGTCGCGAAGAACTTATGTCTGTGCTTCGGGCCAAGGGGGTGGGGAGCCGGGTGACCGTGCACTTTCAAAGAAAGGGCAAAAGCGAAACGAAAGAACTCAAGCTTGAGATGCTTCCCGATATGCTCGATCTCGCCAAAGCTCAGCTCCTGGGCAAGCCTGCTCCGGCGTTCGAACTGCCTTCGATCAAAGATAAATCGCTGATCAAGAACGCCGATCTTAAAGGCAAAGTCTATATCCTCGAATTCTGGGCGACATGGTGTCCGGCCTGCCGTGCGGCAGCGCCTTATATTAACCAGTGGACCAAAGCGCACAGCGATATCCCAGTGATCGGTGTTAGCGATGAAGAGCCTTCGGTGATTCAGGCTTTTGTGAACCGCGAAAAACTCAGCTACATGCAGACCCAGGACGTTGAGAATAAGGTTCAGTCGGCTTACGGCATGGGATCCATTCCAGCCTTTATCCTCGTCGATAAAAACGGCGTTGTGAACGATCTGACCGTTGGTGTTGGTGAGTATCTTGAGGCCTTGCTCAACAAAGCGGAAAAGCTATCCAAGGCTAAATGAATTGAGGGCGGCGCAATGTTACTATTCGCGTCGCCTTGGCTTTCCTTCAAGTCAATCTTCTTCAGTCTGCTTATTCAATCTTGCCTTTACCTTCAGTATTTCAATAAATCAATGGACTTACAGGAGTAACTAAGCTTCGCAAAAGCTCTGGGTTTCCGGAGGGATTCTGTATATAAGCTAGGCAGATCCCAGACGTGAAGGAATTCTCATGAAGCGTTTCGCCATTATCATCTTCTCCCTCCTTACGCTATCGCCTCTCGCGACCGCCCAAGAAGCTATGGCGCCTTCCGCCTTTCGCATCAAAGATATCAAGTCAAGCGGCGATGCCTGCAGAGCGGGCAGAGTCTCGGTGAATGTAAGTGAAGATCGCGAAGCGTTTACTGTCAGCTTCGCAGATTTTGTCGCCGAAAAAGGGCCAAACGCCACGGGCGAACGCCGCCGCGCCTGTCGCCTGGTCTTTGACACGGAGCAGGATGCCAACTGGGAATACGCGGTTCTATCGGTGAATATGCGAGGTTTTGTTCAGCTTGAAGCCGGTGTTACCGGACGCCAGGAAACTCAGTTTGGAACACGTGGAGTCGAAACGGACAACGTTCGCGAATTTGTAGGTCCCATTGAAGAGGATTATGTGACCTCGCAGAGCACGAATATCAGCTCGGTGCGCTGGTCAGGTTGTAAGGCCAATGCCGCGGATCGAGTCAGAGATTTTGTGGTGAAGGCGACTGCCGTCCTTCGCGGCGGCGGTGCTAAAGCCAGCGGTCTCTTAACGGTCGATACTATCGATGGGCAGCTTGAGCAGGTCTATGAACTTGTCTGGCGTCGCTGCGGTGACAAGGGACCCAAGTTTGTTGCGAGCTGTCAGTTGACTGGCAACAAAGGCAACACGATTTCTGTCAAAGGCATGGGCCGCAACGCCGATGCAGCCAAGGCCAAAGCTCTCGCGCGAGTGGCACAACGTTGCGTTCCTGTGAAAGGCCGCATGGGCAAATGCGATCAATCTCTTGCCCAATGTTCAGTCAGTACCTTCTAATATCCTTAATTATTTAGCAAATTTGGGGCGAATCCCGGCCCCTTCAGCCTTCCCACCCAACTAAGGCAAAATTTCACTGGCGGTTTGAGCCATTCAAGACTACATTCCGTGATCTGTACTCAAAGACTGCGCATTCGCATTGCAAAATTCAGGTATTTAACGCATGAATTGGTCTCAAATTCGCGACAAACTACGCCCGCTCTTGCCCTACTGGCCTGCATTTATCGCAGGCTTTGTGTTCTTGCTGGGAACCATTCAGCTGATTCGTATGGATCAGACTGTACGGGAAAAATTCGAAGGTAAACGTTGGCGACTTCCTTCGCAGGTTTACGCGCGTCCTCTCGAACTCTATCAGGATGCGGCCCTCAGCCCGGCTGACCTCGAGCTCGAACTCAAAGAGCTTGGCTATTACAAAGCCTCCAAAGTTTCCCAACCTGGCGAATACAGCCTTAGCGATGGCGAAGCCGTTATTTATCGCCGTGCCTTTGCCTTTTTCGAAGGGCAGGAAGACGCTGTTCTAATCAACGTGCGTTTTAGCGGTCGCACGATCGGCTCGCTCACGTCGAACAATGGCGAAGAACTCGATCTCGTTCGTCTCGATCCACTCAAGATCGGCGGCATTTATCCTTCACAAAAAGAAGATCGTAAGCTCGTCCAGTTGAAAGACGTGCCGAAGTCTTTAATTGAATCCCTGCTCGCGATCGAAGACCGTGATTTTTACGATCACTTCGGTGTCTCGATCAAAGGCATCTTCCGTGCATCCCTCTCAAACATGCGCGCCGGACGCTGGGTGCAGGGTGGCTCCACTCTTACCCAACAGCTCGTCAAAAACTTCTATTTAAGCTCAGAGCGTTCTCTCAAGAGAAAGCTGGTCGAGGCGGTTTATGCTGTTCTTCTCGAAGTGCATTATTCCAAAGATGAAATCTTGGAGACCTACATCAACGAGATCTATCTTGGCCAAAGCGGTGACAACGCCATCCATGGTTTCGGTCTCGCCAGCGAGTTTTACTTCGGCCGCTCCCTGAGCCGTGTGTCCCTCGATCAGGCGGCGCTTCTCGCGGCTCTGGTCAATGGTCCTTCGATCTATAACCCCATGCGTTATCCCGAACGCGCGAAGAAACGTCGCGACCGCGTGCTTGAACTCCTCCTTGAAACGAAAAAAATCGCCAAGAAGGATCACGACTTTGCTGTGAAGCAAATCGTGAAGGCGACACCGAGCCGCCAGTGGCTCACCAATCGTTTTCCCGCATATCTCGATCTCGTCAGGCGCAACCTTCATCGTGATTACGAGCAGGACGATTTAGCGGGAGAAGGCCTTCGCGTCTTTACCGCCTTCGATCCCATCGCACAGATCGCTTCGGAAAAAGCGGTTGAAGATTTTATCAAGTCTCAGGGCAAAGCCGGAGCCGCGCTTCAGGTTGCGACTGTTACCGTTTCGGAATCCGGAGAAGTCCTCTCCATCGTCGGTGACAAGGTTTCCGCTTACCAGGGCTTTAACCGTGCTCTCGATGCGAAGCGTTCGATTGGATCGCTCGCGAAGCCTGCCGTTCTCTTGACCGCGCTCACCTCGGGTAAAACGCTTGCCTCGCAGATTTCGGACACTCCAATTTCTGTGCCCCTCTCGAAGGGCAAAGTATGGGAGCCGCAAAACTTTGACCACACGAGTCATGGCGATGTCAGCCTTTTGAAAATGCTTACGCAATCTCTCAACCAGGCGACGGTTCGCCTCGGTATGGAAGTGGGTCTTCCGAACGTTCGTGAAACGTTGAGAAAGCTCACTGGTGTTAAGGATTTTCCTCTCGCGCCCTCGATGGTTCTCGGCGCGATCGATATGAGTCCTTTCAATGTTGCTGGCATGTACTACACAATTTTCTCGGGAAAATTAACTGGCGCAAGCGGCGGACTTGCAGTCTGGTCAAGGGTTATGGGGAAAGTCGCGCATAAATCTTTGACACTTAAGACTCCTGACAGCATAAGCTACCAGTGGGTTGACGGTCAGACGGGTGCCTTGAGTGCAGCCGACTGTCTGGGTGTCCGCTATCTGCCTTTCACCAAGAGGACGGCTCCTTCGGGAACCCCTGGTCCTTGCCCGGTGGTTGAGCCGGTGGTGGATCCTACAGCGACAGGCAATCCTCCGGCCTCGACGTCATTATTCGATTGGTTTTAAGCGTTTCGCAAAGGGATCTGACACGTGATAGCAAAGCTTAGCTTTATCCTGGTTCTAACAGTTCTGGCCGCCTGTGCTCATCAGAGCGACGATGATTATCCAGTCCGTCACGGCAAGATTCCAGAGCCAGTTGCGCCTCCTGCAGTGCCGCCAGCGGCGCCGCAGCCTTTGCCAACACCATCAGTTCCACTCGTGACCTTGCCGGCCCCTCCGCCTCCAAGCCCTATCGTGCAGACCAATCCTACGCCTCGCTCAGCGCCAGGCACGTCGAGCCCTGCTGTGAAATCGACAGCTTCATCCTCGACTCCAGCAGCCCCAGGTGCCTTGCAGATTTCCGATCCGCTTTCGGCACCGGTCAAACGCCTGATTAATTCGGCCGAAGAGTCTTTGAAAAAGGGCAAAATTTTGGAAGCCCGTTCTCTGGCTGACCGCGCCTATCGCATGGATCTTCGTGATCCGCGCACCAGTTTTCTGATGGCGCGTGTAGCTGAGAAAGAAAAGTCTTACGACGACGCCGAACAATGGGCGATGCGTAGCCTTGAAAATCTCGGTGATTCGAGAAACAAACTTGTCGTTTGGAATTTCGTGGCCAAGGTTCGTGAAAAGAACGGCAATAAAAAAGGTGTTCAGGAAGCGATGCGTAAAGTGAATGAGCTGAAGCGTTAATTCTTCTCGATCACACAGATGACAAGAGCCCGGATCAGAGATGATCCGGGCTCTTGTCTTAGTCTCAAAATTCTTTTCGCTTAGAAAATATAGCCCACTCCGAAGCGTAAACTGTCAGCGCCGGTAAATGTATCAGCCTGCAGTTCCGTAACTTTCGATTCGGTTTCAATCCCGCCGGGATTGGTCGTCGTTTTTCGCGAGCCCATCAGAGAGCTGTTAAAAAACTGGGCTTCAATATCCATGAACAAAGTCTTCGTAAAGTCGAAACGAAAGCCGCCGTTGGCTGCATAATACACGCCACTCGATTCGGTTTTGGTCGTCGTGTCAGCTGTAGTCTCGCTTCGAAATCCAGCGGACCAGGCAAGGAAAGTATGAATCGCTTTGCCGAAGTTTCTGAAGAAATATTTCTGGCCACCACCGATCGTGACCCCAGAGGCTCCATCGGGAGCGTTGTCGCCCGAGTAACTTGTTGAGCTGATACCGGCATCAATGAACCAAAACGTTCGATCCTCCGCTTGAGTGAGTCCGTAACGCCCGCCGAGACTGATTGTGGAGGATTTAAGGCCCGGGTCATCGGTGGAACGATAGAAGCCACTGAGGAGAGAAACCTCGCTAGCGAACGCCGAGCCGGAGAATCCCGTCAACGCCAGGAGCACAAGAGCGTAGCGTAAGCGCATAAAGAAAGTCCTTTATTACGAGTCGGAACTGGTTTAAATATAAGCAAGACGCCGCTTTAATTCATTCAACTCGAGTTCTGAAATTCGTTTGGAGAATTATCGCATGAGTCCAAATGAATTCGTCTAAAAAATCTTGCCTCGGCAGGAAAGTTTCCGTCCCTTAGTGTGTTTCAGGCCAGGAGTTTGCTCCTGGCTCTTTTTTTTGTCAGCTTTGGATCAGAATCTGAGGCGGAGAAAGGCATCAGTTGCGAAAGACGAACCCGCTCGGGAGTGAGTCGGCGAGCATTTGCGATTGGGTGCTGAAGTCAGGAGCAATAAGCTCTTCCAACGTTTTGCGCCAGTCGGGGTTATCGATCCTCGCCAAAAACTTTTGTCGGTAGGAAAGATCAATATCGAACTGCTTGTCCCCCCGGAGACGTCCGGCCCATGCGTAGAAGAGTGCAGGGCGAGCCTTGGAGGGTAGGGTCATTGCCATCAGATCATCGGCCCAGGTCTCAATCACTCCGGGCGCCAGAACATAGGCGGCATTCGCGTAGACAGGGTAGCGGGCAGCCAGGCGAGCCAGAGCCCAAAGACGAGTGTCCACGTGCGATTTAAGCCCATCCTTGAGCTGATTGAGAAAGAGGCGACCCAGCTGCTCTTTGGAACTGCGGTCGAGCCGTTCAAGAGAGGCTAGGAGACGAATCAGTTCCGGAGAAGCTTCCTTCTCCTTTCTAAGGAGCGGCATATAGCGATCGAAGAGCCTTTGCTGAAAGCTGGGATTTAGACCGCCTGCAAGCCGGCGCCAGAGAATCCACCAGTGGGTCAGGAGGCGCGTGTTGCCATCGACCCGGCGGAAGCTCTCATCATAGACTCTCAGAAGGGATTGCATGCGCTCTTCATCCCCCCGATAGCCAAATCCGGGACGCAGAGCAAAGCCGGCAAGATAAAACCAGTTGGCTTCATGCTCGGGACTTAAGTTGCGGTTGAACATGACCGCTTCCAGAGCCGGCCAGAGACCGCGGAGCTGATCGGCGCTCCACTCGTCCCGACTCTTGCCCCAGAGCTGCTCAAGAGCCAGGGGGAGCTGCTCAATGCGGAGCTTTCCGCGACTTTCTTTGCTGAAATGATCTTTTACCAGAGCCTGTGCCTCTTTGAGTAGAGGCACCGATGTGAGAGCGAGTGTGGATTGGGTTTCCGATTCCGCGCGTCCCGTGTCGATGGCGAAGTCGAGAGTCCATTGCTGAGTTCCATCAAGGCTATGACAGCTCACCTCAAGCACACCCGTTTCGCGAACCGAGGCTTCCAGACGAACTGGAATCAAATCCTTTTTGCCTTTGGCAGGTAGCTTGAGCACGAGTGGAGGCAAAGCTTGTTTGCTGCCATCGTTATTCACGGCAAAGATCTGAAAGCGAACATCCTGCCCGAGGCGGATATGAAGACCTTCGATCTTTGGTTCGTAAGGCTTCATTCTCGGATGGCCCTTGGGAATGAGACAGAGATCGGTCTTGCCGCCCCTTGCTTCGACTTCGATCAGAAGGTCGCGCGGGTAGGGCGAATCGATAAGTTCTTCTCTTTTGGCCCTGAGACGGGCAAAACGCGCGGCGCCATAGGCGATCGCAAGATCCGATTCCGGCAGATCTAAAAATTCGATTGGGTTTGACTGCCAGGCGCTTAGATTTTCGAGAATTCTTTTTTTCAAAAGATCAGGGATGAGAGTGCCGCCGACACAGAGCAAAGCATCAATCGGGCTACCGTCCAAAAATTCGGCGAGCTGCCGGGTGATAGCGCTGTCCTTGGCATAAGGCAGGCCCCAACTGGCAAGGCCGCTAGCCTTGGCCGGGCGTTCGTGAGCGAGAGCTTGCGGAAAAAAATCGTTCAAGACAAAGGCCCGAATTTCATCCGAACTCACTTCGCCCGTCAGATAGCTTCCAAACAGTTTTTTGGCATCGAGAGGAATACTGAGGTGATAGGTTTCATTTGCTGTGCCCATGAGCGCGGACTCTTTGATTTGTCTGGTCTGCGCCAGTAAAAGATTCCAGGCATCGCGAGGAATCTCTTCCGGACTCAGGCGGGCCGCCAGTCGGTGGGCAATTGACAGATCAATATTATCGCCACCGAGAAGAAGATGCTCACTTACTTTGAGGCGTTCACTGCCGGTATCGGTCTTTTGCAAAAGAGTAAAATCTGAGGTGCCGCCACCGATATCACAGACGAGAATACGGCCCTTGTGCGCTTCATGTCTCGCTTCCCAATCATAATAGGCAGCGAGTGGCTCCTCGAGGAGTTCCACCGTTTTGGGGTAATTGGCGAGCTTCGCTGCTTCGAGGGTCAGCCTTTGCGCAAATTCGTCGAACGAAGCGGGAACCGTGATGACGACCCGCTGATCATTAAAGGGATGCGCCGGCGCATGCAGATCCCAGGCTTTTTTTAGATGATCCAGAATCGCCGTCTGTACTTCAAGCGGTGAAAGCTTATCGCCCTCAGAGCCCCAGGGAAGAATTTTTGAAAGGCGATGGCTGACCGTTCCTGTCGAGGCCCAGGACTTGGCGGAATGAACGACTTCAAGCGGTGCGGTCAAAGCTTTTGATCGGGCGTAGCGGCCGATGACCCAGGCTGATTTTTCGGAAGGAAGGGCAGGATGAGTCCAGAGCCCTTTTTTCACCGTATTTTTAGGCAAGAGCCAGAGGAAAGAGGGTAATCGCAGATCTTCGATCGATTGCTCTTCGCCTTCCCATTGAATGATGGGAAGGAGTTTCGGTGGCTGATCGCCAGCTTCTTCGAGATCGATGTAGGCAAGACTGCTGTTCGTCGTGCCGAGATCGATGCCGATAACAAATCGAGTCACTGCCGCGTTTACCTGATCGCTCATCTCACAAACTTTCTTTTTCTACATCGTCACGCAATTGGAAGTTGAGTTCCCAGCGTCTGTTCCCGCTGCGCTCACGAATGGCGATACGGAGCTTACCTGTCTCATCATAGTCGCTTTGGAGATAAACCGGTATCGGTCCATCACCTTCATCATCGACCTGGCAGGAGAGTTCACTCACCGCGGCCAGCGTTTCCTCGGCGTTTTCAATCAAACTGCCCAGCTCAGAGCGTTCTTCCGAAGAAAAGAGCTGAAAACTGACTCGCTCTCCACCCCAAAGGGCAAAGTCCTGATCGGCTAGATCGTATTCGGAACCTTCATCACTGCCCTGCGGGAGGACACAAAGTCCCTGAAGCTTGGGCTTCATTCCAGGGATTGCCATTTGATTGGCTTCGAGGCCGATAAAGTAAGACCGGGGTGCAGCGGTGCGAACGCGGAGCTTCGCACCGGAACTTTTCCAGGCCGCATAATACACGGCGCCGATCGTCACGGCATGATCAAGATCAGGATTTATGAGTTGATCAATTTCGCTGCCCGACCAAAGATTTAAACAATCGACGATTCTTTTTTGCAGGCGCTCTGCTTTGAACACGCCGCCGTTAAAGAGGATGTGTGTCGGTCTGAAAAGGGTGGACCCGGAATCTTTAGTTTTGAGATTCGCCTGGGCCTGACGCAAAAAGCTCGCGAGATGTTTGCTAATAGCGGGATCATGTTCGTAGGGAAGGCCTGCCGCCTGTAGGCCCATGCTCCGTTTGATCGTAGCATCCGCCGAGACCATTGGGAAAAAGCCTTCGATCAAAAATTCTTCGACTTCACTCTTTCTGAGTTCGAGCGTTTTGCTTTGCGCAAAAAGCGAGCTCCCACGACCGGCGACACTGATTGGATACGATTCTTCGCTGCCAGGACTGAGCAGAACCTCTTTGGCTTTTCTCACCTGCTGCTGAAGACTGACGAATTGCCAGTGATCGAGACCGCCGTGTTTTTGCGAGAGAAAATGAGCCAGGGCGAGATCCATGTTGTCACCGCCGAGGAGGAGGTGACGGCCGACCGCGATACGCTCGAGGCGCAGTTCGCCGGCTTCCTCTTCGGCCACGATAAGACTGAAATCGCAGGTGCCGCCGCCAACGTCACAGACGAGAACACTGTCACCGGCATTCAGTTTTTTGTTCCAGTCTTTATTGCTGGCGAGCCAGGCATAGAATGCAGCCAGTGGCTCTTCGATGAGCAAAGGCGCCTTGATTCCTGCAGCCGCAGCCGCTTCTTCGGTCAGCTGACGCGCGAGAGGATCAAAGGATGCGGGAACGGTGAGAGCCAGCGTATCAATCGACTCTTTCGATTCACCGGTGGAATATTCCCAGGCCGAAAGGAGATGGGCAAGGAGAAGGCTCGACACTTCTTTAGCCGTGAGACCAGCCCATTCCGCTTTCGGCGGAAGGCGAAGATCACCCTTATAACAAAGCCAGGATTTGGCTGAGACGATCGCGCGTTCGGGATTGGCAACAGCAAGATCGCGGGCAAAGCGGCCTAGGATAGGAGGATTTTCCTGCCAGGGTAGACTGAGGTTTTGATATTCGGCATTTTCAAAATAAACGGATGGCAGAAGATCCTCGCTCACAGTCTCGTGCGGACCTGCGAGCTGGGGGATACTGAGAAGTCTGGCCTCGCCTTCAGCGTCGATCGTGGCAAGACTCGAGTGTGACGTTCCAAGATCGATTCCAACGATGCGTCCCATCAGTGACTGCCTCCCAAATCGATTTCCGCCATAGCGAGGATCGAACGTTCCTCGCTGCTCTCAGCTTTTTGGCTTTGAGGAAGACGAATCTGTGTCGCTTTCCAGCCCTTGTGGAGGAGTTGCCCCGACTCGGGGATCTGATCGCCTTTGCTCTGGAGAAGGCTATAGCTCTTGCCTAATTCCTCTTTGGGAATCGCAATACTACTGCCTTCCTCGGCAGCGGCGATGGGAGCGATCGCAAAATAAT
Organism: Pseudomonadota bacterium; assembly: GCA_004193325.1. Classification (GTDB taxonomy): domain Bacteria; phylum Bdellovibrionota_B; class Oligoflexia; order Oligoflexales; family Oligoflexaceae; genus Oligoflexus. The sequence continues at coordinate 17,140 of SEDW01000058.1, forward strand.
CGTGCATCAGTTCACGAAGACCCTGATGCACCACGCGGGAGGCAGCGCCAACAGCTGGATCAGGCAATCGATGAATGTCGGTCATCAGAAAATCGAGCAGACGGCCGCGACTCTGCAGATTTCGAACGAATTGAACGACGGCTTGTTCGGCGTCATTGTTCTTCTCAGCGTTCTGCGCTTTTTGCAGAGCGGCCTCGTAAGAAAGAGTCTGCGCTTTCAGCCGATCTTCTCTCGATTTGGCCTCGCCTTGTTCCGTCCGAAGAAGGAGGAGATCCGCCTCATGATCGCTGAGAGCTTTCGCCTGGCGATGATTTTGATTTTCCAGGCTCGCGAGCTTCGCCTGAAATTCCGGTGGAATCTGCGTGCCATCGCTTGAGCGGCGAATGGCGACGAGGAGGAAGAGGAGCGATACGAAAGTGATGCTGGCGCCGACAAGAATCGGGGTGCCTGTATTGAAAGCGGCCATCATAACAGTGAGGGCAGCGGCTATCAGACTAGGGTAAATAAGGACGCGTGCGTTCATGTCTTCTCCCATGAATTATCGGGATTTAGTCTTAATGTAGCGCCTGATTGTGAGCAAGCACTTAAGGTGTGGGAGCTTTGGGTAAAATTAGGCTCAAGTTCGTAAAATCACTGCCGATAGAAATGTATAGTCCCATGCATTTGAGGTGGAAAATGAAAAATTTAAACATTCTCGCCAGCTTAGCCTTAATCGTGGCCCTTGCGCCCAAGGCTTTTGCCGGCGTTGAAATCGCGCCCTACGTGAGTATCAAGTCGACCAAGTCGGTGACCCCGGGCAAAAATAATTCTGAAGACGAATCAATCAAGCAGCGCCAGGAATACGGGATACGCGCAACTGTGAGCTTTTGGCGGCTCTTCAAGACTCAGCTTTCCATCGGGCAAAGCAAGTCCACCACGACCCACAAGACCGGCTCTGCGGTCGATGAGTACGGCGAGATCGATTACAACAAAGACTTCAACATGGATACTTCCAATCCCGATAACGAGATGAAGTTGACGGAAACCCAAAGAATCGGAAAATTTTCCCTGATTCTCGATCCGAGCTTCTCGATCTTTATTGCTCGCTTGAAAGTGGGTATTACGGCTCGTCAGCGTATTATCGATAAAGAGGAAGTGGGTCGCCCGAATGAGAGCGTTACGGAAGGTCCAACCTACAAACCCAACTCAGGCGTAGGTCTTGGTGTTCGTTTCGGGCCGCGCATGTATTTCATGGCCGAATACGAAATGTATCACTACAAATATCCAAAGCTCGAACCTTTCGAGCGCGAGCTTTCGGTCAGTTACAACGTTTCATTGTAAAGCCGATGCTGAGTAGCGGGGACAGTCGGGTCTAAGAAAAAATAACGGGATTTTTATCTCGAATTTCCGACTCTCCGCATCCTGCATATGGTAAGCGCCCCGCATGCTTCCTGTCGGCGTCGCCAAAGGGCAGCCGCTGCGATAGGAATAGCTCTCTCCTGGTTTGATCAACGGCTGCTTGCCGACCACACCGTCTCCCACCACATGCTCTTCACGCCCCTGACCATCACGAATAATCCAATGACGACTCATCAGCTGACAGTCTTGCCGGCCGTTATTTTTTACTGTGATCGTGTAGGAATAGATAAAATAATCAACCCCACTATTGCTCTCTTTGGCAATGAAGTGAGGTTCGACCGCTACCGCTAAGCTGTCTGTTTCGGCGATATACATAATTCCTCCTGGCCCCGTATAGACAAGCGCTAGACTCCAGGGGATTTATAACATAGCAGAGCGGGACGGGGGGAGAGAAAAGGCCAGGGAAACTGGCCTTTTTTGCGATCAAGGAGCTGTCGTGGCTGGGCTTGAGCTTTCGGCGTCATAGCTTAGGAATTCTGGAGTGCTGGCACCGGCAGCCTTGCCTTCGGTCTGGAGCCATAGCGAACGGCGCAGCTCATATTGAGTACGACTCTTCAGATAGATGCCCATGAGGACGTCATCGTTATTGTTGCGGTAGTAGACTGTGCTCATGCCCAGTTCTTTTTCGGTCGGGAGAGGATTGGGGTTTTTCTCTAAGAACCCACCATCTTTCCAGGCCAGAAACGTTGCAATGTCCGAGTCTTTGAGATCGCCGTGTCCGGCTTCAACCCTTTGCACGACTAGGTCGCCCTTGCCTGCGAGTTCCTTGAAGTCCGAGTAAGTCTCATGGCAGGACACGCAGTTCGCGCTCACAATATCTCGAATGTTCTGATCGAAGTTTACTGTCGCCGCGAGAGCTGTTCCTCCCATCACTCCGAGCTTGATCGTCACCTTGTAGTCACAGACTTCGCTGAGCCTCAGGATGAATTCCTTATCGTCTTCGTAAGGGGCGAGTTCTTCTTTGTCCTCGGTCGTCGGACAGTCGGCGCCCGAGCCCTGGAGGCGGTAATAATAAGCGTTCATCGAAGCGAGAGCGGGGTCGCCGCTGCGGTTCGGGAGCTTGAAATTGACGGGAATACGGAGGAGGTTATCGGATATGGCTTCAGCGCCTCCGATTGTCCCTTTGCGATAATTGGCTTTGTTCTCACCGCAGGCGAGTAGCCCCAGGGTCAGACTCATAAAGCTGATGATTATTGGTAATTTTGCGCCCACTGCTTTTTCCTCCAAAACTATCAGAGGTTTCGGCCATCGGCCTTGGAGCTTAAGAAATTTTTTATAAGCCAACGATCTCAGAGGGCTGCCGGGCAGATGGAGAAAAGCTCCGCCGGCAGCTCGCTGCAGGACCGGCGAATTCAGACTCGTCTTGAGAAAGGCTCTCGTTTACGCTCCGAGAAAGCTCCCGCCACAGACCCGAATCGTCTGCCCATTGATCGCCTGGGAGCAGGGGCTCGCGAGAAAGGTCACCATGTCGGCGACATCATCGGGCTGACCGCCTTGCGATAGGCTCGACAGACGTCGGGCAAATTGCTTTTGCACAAAAGGAATTTTTGCCGTCATGTTCGTTTCGATAAAGCCCGGAGCAATCGCGTTCACAGTGCCTTCGATCGACGCGAGATGTTCCGCCATCGCTTCTACATAACCAATCAATCCAGCTTTGGAAGCCGAATAATTGCTCTGCCCGAAGTTGCCGGAGATGCCAACGACGGATGCCATACAAACGATCCGGCCTCCTGTTTTCAAAAGGCCGCGTCTAAGAACTTCCGTAGTGATGTCGATCACCGCCTCGAGATTGATGTTCAAGACATCATCCCATTCGCTTTCCGACATTCCAAAGAGACTGCGGTCGCGTGTGATACCGGCATTGTGCACGATGATGTCTACACTCTCACTTTGCGCGGTGAGTCGTTCTATGAGGTCGTCGTGATTTTTGCCGATCGTCGCAAGGAGATAATCACCCTCAATTTCGAGGCAGAGTTCTCGGAGCGCTTCTTCGTTTTGCGGGCGATCGAGGGCGATGACATGCGCGCCCTCCTCGGCAAGACGACGGCATATTGAATAGCCAATTCCCTGCGCGGCGCCGGTGACCAAAGCGGTTTTACCAGCGAGAGATCCAGCGAGAAGGGGTAGGGGTTTCGCCGTCTTTTCGAGATGAAGCGGAATGATCTGGCCGGTGACAAAAGCGCAAAAATCCGAGAGGAAAAAGCTCAGCACCGGGAGCGATTGAAGCGCGAGCGCCTCAGCCTTGGCCTTGTCATCATAAGTCTCGAGAAGAAGAACGTTGACGTTGATTCCCTCGGGACCAAACTCTCTTGAGAGACTTCGTGCAAAGGAACTGATCGCTTTTTCGATCGCGCGACCTTCCGGACTTTTGCTCGTTTTGGAAAGGATGACGACTCGATGGTTAAATCCGAGCTGTCCACGCAGTCCGTGAAAGAAGGAATAAAGACTTTTCAGATCCGCTATTTTTTGAAGACCTGTCGCATCAAAAACCGAGCCTTGAAAGACGCTGTTCACGGAGACGGAAAGGCTCGACGCGGACTTGTCCTTTTGGAAGGCATCGCCTCCACTCCGCACGATAGCTTTTTGAGTGGACAAGGAGTCGGCGATTATTTTTTGCAGAGGGCCATTTGAATTGAGAACGATCTGTTTGCCTTGCAAAAGTTCATCCGACCAGGG
>SEDW01000692.1 GCA_004193325.1 Pseudomonadota bacterium
TCATACTCTTTCATCTTCTTGAGATTGAGAGCCAGGGTGATCGCGGCGCGATCGGTGGCGGCCTTACATGCACCCGCTGCAGGTTTTTTATAGAACTTCACAATGGTCGAACCAAAGGTTGGCAGCTTGACGGTTGCGATTGGATCGGGATGCCAGACCTTGTCGCGACGCACTTCGTGTTTGAAGAGGTTCGTCACGATATCGAGTTTCCCGCTGACGAGTTTCAAATCGCCTTCATCGAGACCGATGTCGGCATAGAGGAGACCGGATTCTTTGACGATACCGATGTTGGCCGCACCGCGCATGATCACGTCCATGAGTTTGATTTCACCGACGAGAAAGACACCAGCGACGACGATGTCGACACCAACTTGGATACCGCCAAGGATATTGGCTCGAGGAGTATACATCAGATTCAAGACGTTATCGCGGCGAATACCAAACTCGCCTTTCATTCCCACTTCGCCACCGACCTTGGCTGAGGCTTTCACGACCGGCACAAAGTTGGCGTCGAGTTCAAAATCTCGCATAAACGATTGATCGAAGCCCGCGAGAATCGAACGGGAGGCGATGTCCACGCCTACATAACGAAAGTGCATATCGATGTTGATTTTATCGAGTGTGGCCTCGGCGCCCATGTCGACGAAGAGTCCGGTTTCATTCGCTGCGTTTGTCAGCAAACGATCAGCGGCATAAGCCTTCATCCAGAAAGCGCCGATCATTTTGCGTTCGGCAGGCGCCTTAGCAAAATCAGGCGAGAGTCCAAAGGTTCCATTGGATTCGATGCGGAAGAATTTTTGATCCCCCATCTGAAACATGGTGCCGGCTTCGTCCGTATACTTGGCGATGGATTCCAGCGATGGTTTCTTTTTGATGAATTTGGTCATGTTGAAACGTTCTTCTGAGGTCGGAGCTTCCGCTTCGCTGCTGCCCTCTTCGCCTTCCACTTCTTCGCCAGTGCTTTCAGCATCCACTTCTTCAGCGGCTTCCGTAAGCATCGCCACGGCATCGTCAGCCGAGGGTTCGCCTGCAGCGGCGTTGGCACTCGAGCCACTCTTCCCACCACCGGATCCGACCGTGACCTTTTTACAGCCGACAGCAAGACTTGTGGAAAGAAGGAGGAAAAGCACCGTGCGATCCAGATGTTTCATGCGATCTCCGCTTATCGATAGGGAGTAGGGTTTAGCACTCAGGCCCGTCCAGGGATTTCAGGGCCCTGGCCGAAGGTCTTGACACGAAAGGGCAAGGCTTCCCCTCTTATCGGAAGACTGCGGAATTGGGTTAGGAATTTTTTGAGCTGATTGGAGGCGGTTCTATGGGTGCTAACTTATTGAAATCGCGAGTTAATTTAATCTCAAAACTTTTCTCCTCCTGCCATCTGCCGCCGGCTCATCGCTAAAGCCCAGTTATGCTAAAATAGGCTTCTCTCGATCATTTTCGGAAAAGGGTCACGAATGAAGAAGCTTTGGGGCGCCTTGGCGTTAGGCTTGATAGCCGTACTCGTCCTCCTCCTCCTCAACAAGGGTGATGAAGCGAAGATGTCGGCTCGGGAACTCAAGTTAAAAGAGCTGCCGCTTGAGGATCAAGGGGATTACAGGGTCGTGCTCAACGTGAGGCAGAGAGTCTTTGGCGAGGATAAAAAGCCCCTCGATAAAATCCTGATACGCAGCGAAGGGGTGATCTCGCAGTACCCTAACGCGGCCAAAGATATCGTTAGTGAATGGAAAACGATTTCGCAGCTGACCATTCTCGATAAAATCGTTGATCCCTCCTACTATGCTCCGCTCCTTGGCAAAAAATCTGTGACCCTCTTAGACGGTAAGCAGGCGCAGCATTTTCTGGGCGATGACTTTCCAAAGGAATTCATGCGGAGCCAGATCGCTCTTCTCTCCCGGCTCTTTGTTCCCCTTCCGTTGACGAGTAGCGGCAAGGTTACGAACAAGGAAGTCGAAGACTCCACGCCTTTTACAGCGGAATACAGTTTTCAAAAAGATGGCGAAATCACTATCGTCGACAAAGTCTGGCTGGCGATTGAGCAGAAGGGTATCACGATTGATACCAAGGCTAATTCCATTCGCTATTTCTACAGTTCGACAGGTCGCCTCCTGGCAGCGAAGGGTGCACTCAACCTCAAATACGCAAAGCCGAATATTTCAGAGGTTCTCGTTGAACTCGACGTCACGCTGGATTCCTCGAGCAAATCTTCTCCGGAGAACATCTCGGTGAGCAGAGAGCAGATGAAGCTCTTTGATGCCAGCCGGATGGAAGCTAGCGACAATCAGATTCAGGCGAATCAGGAAATGCCCTTTGATGAAGCTATGCAGAAGCTTTCGGAGATGAGCGATAAGACCGACAG
>SEDW01000059.1 GCA_004193325.1 Pseudomonadota bacterium
ACACCGCCCTACAATAAACCAACGCTCGCCGGCCTCAAGGCGCACTACGAAGCAATCGGTCAGGCCGTAAAGATTCCTTTGTGTCTTTACCATGTGCCAGGCCGTACCGCACAAAAGCTTAGCCCCGAAGATCTCGCAACGCTTTGCGACATTCCGCAGATCACAGCAGTGAAAGAAGCGAGCGCGGATCTGTTCCTCTTTTCGAAGGCACTCATCCACTCGAAGGCAAATTACCTTTCGGGCGATGACTTCACCTATCTCCCTTCACTCGCTCTCGGGGGTCAGGGTGTGATCAGTGTTGTGACCAACGTTTTCCCGAAAGCCTTTGTGGAAATGACCAAAAGTTTCTGGGCCGGCGACAACAAACGCGCACTGACACTGCACAACGCGCTGCTTCCTCTGATCGAATTACTTTTCGTCGAAGCCAACCCATCGCCGGCGAAAGATCTGCTCGCGCACATGGGGGTGATTCAAAATACTCTTCGCCTCCCGTTGGTTACCGTACTTCCGGCCAACCATGAAAAACTCGTGACCTGTTTTGAACAGACGAAAAACCAACTCGTCGAACTCGGAGCTTTCGAATGAAAGCTTGGATTCACGGATACTCCGGTCGCATGGGTCAGGAAATTGCGAAACAGATTCATTCGCAATCGGCTCAGTGGAAACTCGTCGGTGGAAGTTCTGCGAAAGGACTTTATTACCAGGAAGGCGAGGGCATCAGTTGGGACCGTTTTGAAAATTTGTTGGGTGAAGCCAACGTCCTCATCGACTTTTCGTCTGTGGCGGGCAATCAGCAGCTCCTGAACGCAATTCTTACTCAGGGTAATGTTGGGACCGCGATCCTCATTGGATCGACTGGACTCAGCCCGGAGGCGATTGATGAGTGGAAGAATCTTGCGACGAAGAAAAAGGTCGCAGTCCTCCTCGCGCCGAACACAAGTCTTGGCGTTTTATTGTTACATCAAGTTTCAAAATTGCTCGGCGAAGTTTTGGCTCCGCTCCATTTCGATATCGAAATCACGGAATCTCACCATCGCGCAAAAGTTGATGCTCCAAGCGGTACTGCCAAATTCTTAGCCAATGGACTTGCCGCGACTCTCGACAAAAAAGTCGTGACCAACCGCGAGGGCAAACGGGAAGATAATGAAATTGGTGTAACGGCAATTCGTGGCGGCAGCGTATTCGGTGAGCATGAAATTCATTATCTCGGTGATGAAGAAGAACTGCGTATCAGCCATCGCGCACTTTCGCGAAGTCTTTTTGCCAAAGGCGCGCTCCTACTGACCCGCTGGGTCGCGAAACAAAAACCTGGATTTTATAGACTCGAAGATATTCGCATCGAAGAGATGATTGCTCTGATCAAAGAGAAGTGATCGCTCTCAAGCAACTTTTACGAAAAAAGAAAAAGCGCCAGCATGAAAATGCGGGCGCTTTTTTCTTAGAGATATTTAGACGAGAGATTTGGCGAATTAATTCTGATCAGCAACTTCAGGATTCGAAAGATCGTACTGAAGCTGACCACCGGTTTGAACAACTGCGGTTGTCCAGAAGTCGACGGCTACCGTATCGATCGCGGACAAAGATCCATCCTGCGCCTGAACTTTTACCTGATAGATGCCGGGCTGCATGTTGAAGAAGACGGCTTTGACGAGACCTTGCGAACTCGAACCGAAGTACCAACCCTGATCCACTTCTTTGCCGTAAGCATCGAGAACGGTGATGGTTAGTTTCGAAGCGTCTTCTCTTTCAAGAAGCTTATGCATGACGACGAGTTGCCCCATCGCTGGATCAAAGGCAATCGCAGCGTGATCGCCGGACTGATTCAATTCATTAAAGACGTCTTCCACAAATCCGCGAGGGAGAAGAGGAAGAACAGGCATGAGTTTGCCGCCGGACGACTGAGCATCTGAGTCGGTCGACTGCAGAGTGTTTTCAAATTCGGCCGTTTGCACAAGGGTGTAGGTTCGTCCTTTGAATTCCGAGCGTTGCGAAAGGTTACTCACGACATTCTCAGAGGTCGCTGGCAGAGCAAGGTTTTCTCCAATGGAGATAACGTTTGCCGTGACAACACTTTCAAGCTTGTTGGCGATATTGTCTTCGCCCGTGAGCTGATCCATCGCGCTTGGGAAAGTCGCGAGATAGAGATTGTTCGAACGACCTGTACTCAAAGGCAAATCTTCTTCGCTATGAGCGCCTGGGAAGATAGGCAAGCTCAAAGCCGATTGGAATTTAGCGTCTTGGAAGAAGCTGATTTCCGCGAGACCTGGTTTCACATTGAAGAAACAAAAACGGCCGTTAGCACCTGTTTCACGCTGACCAGGCTGAGGTCCATGCTCACTAAAGTAGTAAGGACCGGCAGCATTTTCGTCATTGATTTGAACAGTGAGACCATCGAGGGTCATCGAACCGCTATAGTTCATAGCGCGCGCACAGATCGAACCGTTGCTCCAGTTTTGGTCAGCACCGGTAACGTTCAAGTAATTCATGTAAGTCTGCTGAGCCATCGTACGAATACGCTGAACCTGAGCCTTACCCGAACTTGCGACGATAATTTCATTGGCAGTAGGAATCACTCGGCCTTCTTCATCAGCAACCACAGCCCAGAGGCGTGATCCAGCTGGAAGATCAGCGAAGCGGGCAATACCGGTGGCATCGGTCTTAGCCGAAATACCAAGGCCCATCAGCTGCACAGTAACGCCAGCGAGGGGATAGATCTTGCCATCACGAGGTTCGGAACGAACGTCCATGACCTGGACAGCAGTGTCTTTGTAAGTAGGAGTTGTGTCGGCGTAACCGAAACGCTTCTGCGCGGCAGCGTCGTTCTCTTTAGTCCTATGGACCTGAAGACTCGCATCGGCAATGCTGAGGTCAGCGCTGTTACGCGCAGGACTATCACTTTGCATCTGAGCAAAGCTATCGGGGAGCTTGAGACTACTCAAACGCTGGTTGCCAAGATCGGCAACGAGGTCTTTAGCAGCCTCACCCACACGCACGGGCAAGATATACATTTCGTTTGCGTAAACGAAGTAAATTTCCGTTTTACCCTGGACGAGTCCATGGAAACGTTTGCCATCCCACTGGACCTTCGCCGCATCGCGGAGGAAGACCTGAGGAACAGCATTGAGGCCCTGGACCGTGACGCTGGCATCGGAGCCATTGGCAAGGTTCAGAACCGAAGGTTCGATTTGTAAGCGACCGGCAACCACACTCAAACGGATCTGCTCGTCACTAGCCCGGGCCGAAGCCGAAGCAATGGAACTTGGAACCGATAAGGGAGCGGAAGGGTAGGCAAGGAGTTCGTTGTGAAGAAGACGTTCGGCTTCCGCCAGAATCGCATCCTCCTCCGCCTTGTTCGCAATTGTGCTCTTTGATTTGTTCGCGCGAATACCGTACTGAATACGAAGCGCCTCTTTGGCTTCACTGGTCAGGGTCGGATCGACTTCCGGCAACTCGGCTACCGTCTTGGGGATGGCACGAAGAAGATCACTGCTATTATTGAAGTCCCCTGGCTGTGCATTAACCGCAGACGCCCATACGATGCCAAGCAGCGCCTGGATGTAGTGACTTCGATTAATTTTGCCAATGGCCATGTAGCGGTACACCTTGTTTCGTTCAACTCCATGAGTGATCGGCATTTTTTATGAAAGCCTTGATTGGAAATCGCCACGCAGCTGCGTGGGTATGCTCCAGTGAACATAGCCTGTCATTAATAAGAAAAGGATAGGAATAAGAAAAGGCTAATTTTTGCCAAACGACCAAGAATGAGAAAAGATTTTTGCAAGTTTGTCTTTTTACATGCAGGAGAGCTTTTCTTTCAACTTTGTTGGCAGGGTCTCAAGTACGAGGAGATGGAGAAGGCTTTTGTGAGAGCGATCAGACGGAATAAGACCGAGGCGTAACTCCCAGCTTTCGAGGATATTTCTAGCAGAATTTATCGATAGGGGAGAACGCGCTTCGAGTTCGATGCAGTTCACCGTTTTTTCGAGATACTTGGCGCGGTAAAAAACGATCTCGATCTCATCGAAATAAAAGACCTGCACATCTTTGGTCAATGATCCTGACCACTCAATCCCAAAAGGGTTTAAAAAAGCGGCAATCGCCTCAGCCTGAGAACTCTCGCTTTTCAAATCAAGATTGATTTCAAGACGTGTCTCACTATCGCGACTACTTACGCTCTTCGTCGTTAGCTGCTGGATCATTCCATCGAAGCGATGGCGGTAGACGAGATGCGGAACACTTTGCAAAAGATAATAGGTGTCCGAGACGCGAGTCTGATAATCCCTGGACGGTTTTAGAGCACGCAGTTTGGCAAAAAATTCATTTGGATCAAAATCCATCGGAACTACAAACTTGTGCTCAATTTCCAGAAACTGGGTCGACTCGCTCATCGGCTCCTCTACCTTCTACTGAAGAGTCTGAACGGAGAAGAGATTCGAAGCCTCTGTTCCGAGCGAAGACAGTGTTACGGAAACGAAAACATAACGATCATTCGCTTTGATCCAACTCTTATGAAGGAGAAGGCTGTTCACGATCGACGTTACGTGCTCAATGTCTGGAGCTTCATCGAGCATAATACCGACCACACCACGGACGAGGCGCAGACGCCGAATCACGTCCGGTGACATCGTCACAGCGATGATAGGCGTGCGGCTACCGTAGGAAGCCAAGTGAAGCGCGGTGTTACCCGTCTTCGTCAAACAGACGATTGCCTTGGCCTGATTTCGATAGGCGGCGCGATAAGCGGAAGAGGTTACCGCTTCGATTTCATTGGTAACTTCCGGATGATTTTTCACCCAGTTCATGGACGGCCCTCCGGCCGTAAATTCAGCTTCCTCGATCGTTTTGATCGCGAGCGCGAGTCCACGTTGCGCGTATTTTCCGTAAGCCAGAGCTTCGGAAAGAACGACTCCATCCGCACCATCGAAGACGGCATTGGCGATATCAGAAACTTCAGCACGGGTCGGCGTCACGTTGTGTCGCATCGAACCCAGCATCTCACTCGCAACGATAGAGATCTTTGCGTAGTCGTTACACTTTTGAATAATTTCTTTGGTAATCATTGGAACCTGAGCCGGATCCATCTGCATCGCCATCGAAATGCGCGAGATCAAAACCCCTCGGACGAGAGGCAGAAGATCATCGAGCTTATCGATCGTCGCAACGGTCGAGACCTTCATCAGGATCCAGGGACAGTAGGTCTGCGCCTGCATTTTTTTGGTGATTTTCTCAAGTTCCGCCGCATCTTCGAGCGAAGGAAGGATGAGGTAATCGACGGCAGGCTCAGCAGCAGCGCGGAATGCTTCGGGCATATTCTCAAGAGTCATGGGCTTGAGCGTTGCGGGAACCTGAACATCCGCGTTCGGATAAATGGTGCCGCCCTGCACGATTTCAACGACCACATGATCGCTATGCAGTGACTTGACCTTGGCAACGACCATCCCGTTGCCGAGATAGACAGAATGATTTTTGGAGAATAGCTCCGGCCACTCCTCAGTACGAATGATCAGATCGCCCTTGCCTTTGACAGTGGAGATTTTCACTTCGTCACCGAAAGCGAGTTCTCTCGGACCTTCGAGTTCAATGATCGAGCCACGCACGTGATCGTACATGTCGACGAGAACGGGAAGACGCTCGCGGGCACCGGGAACTTCGGCCTTGATGCGGCGGCAGAAGGTTAGAACCTTATCGACATCGCCTTTTTCCACGACCAGCCTAAGAGCATCGACCTTATTGACGTCGAGACTACTCAGGAGCTCGTCGGTCAGGCAGGAGCTATCAAACGACCAAATGACGTGGGTTCTGCGCATTTTTTCTATATTCATAAATCGATAACACTCCCTCGAAGTCGACTCAGCGAACGCTCATAAGCGGCTAGGACTGCTGTCCGAGCGCCTCTCCCATGCGAATGGATCGGCTAGGCCACGCTTTTGAAATACGATACCCCTTCGCCAGAGACTCGTCAAAAGCAATGATCACAGTTGATCCAAGCAAAAAGGTCCCGAGTTCCTGGCCAGCCTTGATCGCGGCGGGCTTATCCAGGCAGAAGATCTGTGGGCCTTCTTTTTTCAGAGGACTACTGTTCGTCGCAAAGTTATGCAGGAAGGGGCTCGTCATCTTGCCGACGTTGAGGGCACCAACCATAGCCAGGTAAAGGGTTCCCTCGCTGGTCTCGAGTTCAAAAACGAGACGCTCGTTACGGGTGAAGAGACGAGGGGTAAAACCCACCGAGGGGGAGTTCACCGGCCAGAGCTCGCCTGGAAAGTAGCGAATCATCTTCAATGTGGCTGTAATCGGGCTATGAACCCGATGGTAGTTATGGGGTGCGAGATAAATCGTGGCCCAGGCGCGAAGACTTACGGTCTCCGTACTATTCTCACCAAACATCAATTCTTTCAGGGAATAGGTGAGGCCTTTGGCTTGAATCGCCGTCGCATTTTCCGCAGGACCCGAGACGCTGAGGATCCCGTCGGCCGGGCTACAGAGTTCGCCGGCAATGGGCCGGGCGCCGATTTTGAGTTTTCTCGTAAAAAAATCTTCGATCGAGGCGTATTCGGAGATAGGCTTTTCGGCTTCGGCAACATCGATCCCGAAGACCTTGGCAAAGCCGCTATTGAGCGAGGTTTGCAGCGACTTCGGGAGCTTCACCTCAGAAATCTTACCGGTCAACCAACTGATGGCGTTGAGTGGGAGGATACGTCCCAAGCCGTTCACCAAGGTAATTCGCACGCGCTATCTCCTTCTCGCTCTCAGACCCGATCATCTGCCTGGGTCTCGTAGGTACTTATTTTCTTAAGATTTATACCCTGATATTGAGCAAAAGTCTCGCGCGCCAAGCGGGCCTGTTCCGCCTTTCTTTCCATTTTGCTGACGTTTCGACGTTTTGGAACGGTTGGCAGAAGACCAAGGTTGGTGTTCATGGGCTGAAAATCACCCAGCCCGCCTTCGGTCACGTAGTCTTTCAGGGCACCGATCATCGTCTCTTTGGGCGGCATGATGAATTCCTGGCCCAGAGCTTTGGCAGCTGCGGCCCGTCCGGCGAGGAGGCCAAGGGCTGAGGATTCGGTATAGCCTTCGACGCCAGAAATTTGTCCCGCGAGAAAAATCCTGGGCGAAGCCTTAAACGAGAGATCACTCGAGAGAACGTCTGGGCTCTTCAAATAGGTATTGCGGTGAACCGACCCAAAGCGGAAAAACTCAACGTCCTTGAGACCGGGAATCATTTGGAAAACACGCTTTTGTTCGGGCCATTTCATCTTCGTCTGAAAGCCAACCATCGACACCATGGATTCCTGCTTATTCTCAAGACGAAGCTGCACAGCTGCATAAGGCCAGCGACCGGTACGCGGGTCAGTGAGGCCCACTGGTTTCATCGGCCCAAAGCGTAAGGTCTCACGACCACGCTCGATCATGACTTCGATAGGAAGACAGGCTTCGAAATATTTTACGTCCTCGAATTCATGAAGAGGCATCTTCTCGGCTTCGATCACCGCGTCGACGAACGCGTAATATTCTTCCTTGTTCAGGGGCAAATTCCAATAATCGCCATCACCCGATTCATCGTAACGGCTTTGCTTGAAGGCAATGCTTGTGTCGACCGAATCCATTTCAAGGACGGGCGCAATTGCATCGTAGAAGTGAAGGCGACGACCTTCGGGAGCCATCTTTTGCAGAGCCTCGGCGAGAGCATCCGAGGTCAAAGGACCACTCGCGACGATCCAGACGTCTCCGGATTTTTCAAGCTCTTCAGGACTCGGCAAGCCAGTGATTTCCATGTCGACTCGTTCGAACTTAGGAAATTCGGAAAGCGCTTCCAAAACACCTTTGGAGAAGGCTGTCCGCTCGACTGCGAGAGCCATACCAGCCGGCACCGAAGCAACCTTTGCTGCACGAATGATAAGGGAGTCGAGCTCTTCCATCTCAGCTTTGAGAAGGCCTGGAGCGGAATCGGGCAGAGTGGATTTTAAGGAGTTGGAGCAGACGAGTTCCGCAAGGTCACCCGTTTGGTGAGCGGCGGTCATCTTCACGGGACGCATTTCGTAGAGCTTAACTTCGAGGCCGGCACGTAGACATTGCCAGGCAGCCTCGCTACCCGCTAATCCACCGCCGATGATATGAACTGTAGTCATGACACGCTCCTTGGCTAAGGCCGGCGTGTGAGGGATGGAAACGCCGTGGGTCCTTCTGGATCGCTTTTATAGCAAAGCTTTCCCGAAGAACCCAGGCTCTTCTATACTAAACTGAAGCGGCTAAACTTACTGTTTTACCAAATTCGGCCGGGTCTAAAGAGGCACCGCCGATGAGGGCACCATCGACGTTTGGCTGCTTGAGAAGGCCTTGAATATTCGAAGACTTAACACTGCCGCCGTAGAGAATGCGAAGGCGTTCAGCAAGAGTCGGGAACTTAGCAGCAACGATAGCGCGAATGAAGGCATGCGCCTCTTCGGCCTGCTCATCACTTGCTGTCAAACCCGTGCCGATAGCCCAGACTGGCTCATAGGCAACCGTGAAAGCAGAGTCAGCCGAAACAACAGCCAAAACAGCTTCCATTTGTCGTTTGAGCACATCTTTCATCTTGCCAGCTTCGCGCTCTTCGCGAGTCTCACCAACACAGACGATAGGATGAATGCCAGCAGCAAGGGTCGCCTTGGTCTTGGCGGCTACGCTTGCATCCGTTTCGTTATAGTACTGACGACGTTCGCTGTGACCGATCAGAGTCCAGTCGATACCAAGATCTTTCAAGATTGGAATCGAAATCTCGCCGGTGAAAGCGCCATCATTTTTCTCGTGAATCGTCTGAGTCGCGATCAAGGTTCCAGCCCGCTGTGCATGCTCGCGAGCTGTGGCGAGAAAGGGTGCAGGAACCGCGAGAAGAGTATCGACCTTTTTGCGATCGACGCCATGGATGGCTTTCTCAAGATCTGTAAAATAAGCCGGAACTTTTGAATTCAGTAGATTCATTTTCCAGTTGCCGGCGATCAATGGCTTTCTCATCGAGCATTTTCCTTATTTCAAAAGAACTTTAACGCCTGGAAGCATAGTGCCTTCGAGGAATTCAAGAGACGCGCCGCCGCCAGTCGAGATGTGATCGATGCGGTTGGCAACTTTTGCCTTGTTCGCCGCACTCACGCTGTCGCCGCCACCGATAACAGTGAAACCGTTGCAGTCCGCCATCGCCTCAGCAATGCGAAGAGAGCCTCGGGCGAATTGATCAAATTCAAAAACGCCCATCGGTCCGTTCCAAAGAACGGTCTTCGACAAGGCAATGATATCTGCGTAACGTTTGGCGGTTTTACGGCCAATATCAAGGCCCATTAGACCTTTAGGAATAGTCTTGGTGTTGAGTTCAACCGCTTGCGCGTCTTTGGCAAAACGTTCAGCAGCGATGTGATCTTCCGGCAAAACGATTTCCACTTTGCGCGCTTCGGCGTTTTTGTAGATCGATGCCACGAGATCAAGTTTATCGTGCTCGACGCGAGAATCGCCGACGTCCACACCTTTGTATTTGAGGAAGGTGTAAGCCATCGCCCCACCGACGAGAAGGTAGTTGGCCGATTGCATAAGATTGAGCACAACGCTGATCTTATCCGACACTTTCGATCCACCCATAATCACGGTGAAAGGAGCGGTTGGCTTCTTTTGAAGTGCGGAAAGAACTTCGATCTCGCGTTCGACGAGAAGACCTGCCGCGCGTTTGTTGGCTGGGAAAAATTCGGCAGCAGCAACAACTGAAGCGTGAGCGCGGTGCAAAGTTCCGAATGCATCGTTGACGTAAAAGTCAAAACCTTGCGCCAGTTGACGAGCAAAGTTTGGATCATTTTTAGTTTCGCCGGCATGAAAACGGAGGTTTTCGTAGAGAACGATTTGATTTTTGCTCAGCTGATTGATGACATGTTCAGCCGGTTCGTTCGTATAGTCTTTGACAAAGACGACTTCGAGATTGAGGAGTTCGGCGAGACGCTCACCGACTGGTTCCAGCGAATATTCCGGCATCACTTCACCATCGGGACGGCCGAGGTGAGACATGATAGCGATTTTTTTGGTGTGCTCAAGCAGGTAACGAATGGTCGGCAGCGCAGCTTGAATACGGGTATCGTCAGTGATTTTTCCGCCATCAAGTGGCACGTTCAAATCAAGACGTAGAAGGACTTTTTTGTCCTTGAGTTGGAGGTCACTAAGCTTGCGAAATTCCATGGTTGCTCCTCTGGGGCAGGCTAGCCGGTTGCATGGTCCGAGCGATACGTTTAGACTCAGGCAACATACAGTGCTGGCAAACTCTTGCAAGTGAAAGAGACAACATAATGGCCAAGATTCCCCATCTATTTGTCATAGACCCGATCGAGTCCCTCAACTTCCCACTCGATTCGAGCCTTCGCATAGCCCGCGCGCTACGTAGCCTTGGCCACGAGACCTATATCTGCACTCCGGGTCAAATCGAATGGGCTAGTCGTGATGGCTGCGCCGTCGCCTATGCTCAGGAGCTCCGTTCAGAAAAAGCGGACGTCAGTGAGTACGAACTTCTGCCGGAAAAACGCCTGCGCCTCGACCACTTTCGGGCTGTGCATATGCGAAAAGATCCGCCCTACGATCTTGCATACATTTCCTGCACCTGGCTCCTCGACACTGCGGCTAAGGCTGGCGTGAAAGTCCTGAATAATCCTCGCGCGCTTCGTGATTAC